>NZ_JAGPYA010000023.1:0-98288 GCF_018070245.1 Micromonospora sp. M61
CTGGCCCGCGCGATGATCACCCAGTACGGCATGAGTTCCAAGCTCGGTGCGATCAAGTACGGCACCAGCGGAGACGAGCCGTTCCTCGGTCGCAACATGGGCCACGAGCGGGACTACTCCGACTCGGTGGCCGCCGAGATCGACGGCGAGATGCGGGCACTGGTCGAGCTGGCGCACGACGAGGCCTGGGAGATCCTGGTGGAATACCGGGACGTCCTGGACAACATCGTGCTTGAGCTGATGGAGAAGGAAACCCTCTCCACGGCCGACATGGCGCGGATCTGCTCCCGGGTGGTCAAGCGTCCGCCGCTGGCTCCGTACAACGGCTTTGGCAAGCGCCAGCCGTCCACCGAACCGCCCGTGCTCACCCCCGCGGAGAAGGACAAGCTCAAGGCGCAGGCCGAGGCTGACGGCGCGCAGGCGTCCGTCGGTGGCGGGGCGCCGTCCAACAACTCGGACGGCACGCACTGAGCAACGACCCGACGGCCAGCTCCCCCCACCGGGAGCTGGCCGTCTCCGCGACCGAACCCGACGACGAGCTCGACTTCGTGGCCGCGCGGCTGATCAGCGGCAAGCTGACCGGCCGCCCGGTCGAGGACGCCGTCGACCTCGGCCGGATCGAGAAGGCCGTCCGCGAGATCCTGATCGCCGTCGGTGAGGACCCGGACCGCGACGGGCTCCAGCAGACCCCGGCCCGGGTCGCCCGCGCGTACGCCGAACTCTTCGCCGGCCTGCGGGTCGACCCGGCTCAGGTGCTCAGCACCACCTTCGAGGCCAACCACGAAGAGCTGGTGATCGTTCGGGACATCGACGTGATGAGCCTCTGTGAGCATCACCTGTTGCCGTTCCGCGGCAGCGCGCACATCGGCTACATCCCCGGCCCGGACGGGCGGATCACCGGCCTGTCCAAGCTGGCCCGACTGGTCGAGGTCTTCGCCCGTCGACCCCAGGTGCAGGAGCGGCTCACCTCGCAGGTCGCCGACCTGCTGATGAGCAAGCTCGCCCCACGCGGCGTCGTCGTCGTGCTGGAGTGTGAGCACATGTGCATGGCGATGCGCGGCATCCAGAAGTCCGGTGCCAAGACCATCACCTCAGCCGTGCGCGGCATCCTGCAGACGGACTCCAAGTCGCGGGCCGAGGCGATGGCGCTGATCATCCCCCGCTGACACCCCTGGACACACCACGGCCGGCCGACCCCCTCCCGGGACGGCCGGCCGTTTCCGTTGCTGCCCGTCCTCCCGGGAGACCCCGGTGGGTCAGCCGGCCAGCAGGGCCAGCAACAGGCCGGCCGTGACCAGCACCGCCGGCACCAGGCACACCAGCGCGCCGAAGCGCACCGTACGGTCCAGCCGCTCGGCGGGGCCCACACGGAACAACCGACCGATGCCCACCCACCCGGCGACGAACGCGACCGCCGGCATCGGCAGCCCGCAGATCAACGCCGCCACACTGGCCGGCCCGATGCCCGTGGCCGCGTAAACCGCGACCTGGATCAGCGGCACCACCAGCGCGAACGGCCCGTACACCAGGAGGTTGCGGGCCCGCGCCGGCCACGACCCCGGCCGGAACCGGCCGCGCGCGGCCAGGGCCGCGTCCGCCGCCTCGGCCCGACCCCGCGCGGCCCGCAGCGCCGCCAACACCGCAGCCGGGCCGCCCGCCATCGACCGGGCCGCCTCGGTCAGCTCCGGCGGCGACGGCACCAGGGAGATCGCCGGCACGCCCAGCTCCCGCAGAAGTTCCTGCTGACTCGCGAGCCCACTACGGACCACCGTCAGCTCCTCCCGGGCAGCCTCCGCCGACCGGGCCTGCTCACCCGCTGCGGCAGCCGCGCTGCGGCGTACCCCGTCCAGCTGACGTGCCGCGGCCAGATACTCACCCCAGGCCGCGCCGGGCTCGACCGCCGTCGGCGTGGCGTCTCCGCCCGCCGCGGCGGCGCGCTGCCGCCCCGGCCCGGTCACCGTCGCGTTCGGACCCATCTCGACACCCCCCGCTCGCGTCACCGGATCAGCCGGCCTCGTCGGCGAACGGCACCAGGACCCGGCCCCGCTCGTCCGGGCCGTCCCAGAGCACCGCCCGGTCGGGGCGGGCCCGCCACTCCACCGGCCGCCCGAAGACCGGAGTGAGCTGCGCGACCGGCACGTCCAACACGACCACGGCGGCAAGCTTGTCGACCTCGCCCGCCGGCTCGAACAGCGCAGCGAACGGCGGCACCGCCCGCCACCAGCCCAGCAGGTGTCTGCCGGCCGGCGGCCCGTCCCGCAGGAGCGCCCGCAGCCGGTCCACCGGCAGCTCCCGGGGACCCGGCCGGTCCAGGCCGAAGACCACCAGGTACGTCGGCAACTCGTCGGCCGGGTCGGCGAGCAGCGTCGGCAGATCCACCATCTCGGCCGAATGCCGGGCCGCCAACTCGGCCGTCAACGCCTCCGCCAGCGCTCGGGAGCCCGGGTCCGGTGCCGCCACCAGGAAACGGGCGGTGCCCGGCGGGTGATGGTCCGCGGTGCTCCGGGCCGCCGTGACCAGCAGCCCGCCCGCTGCGACACCCGACCCCAGCACCGCCAGGTTGCGCCCGGCCGCAGGCCCCAACGGCACGGCGACCGTCGAGCGGGTCACGTCCACCGCACGACCCAGCAGAGCGGCCGGACCGTGGGCCTGCCCCGCCAGGGCCGCCCGGTGTCGCGGATCGTTGCTCAACAGGGGTCGGGCGTAACCGGCGAAGACCACAGGTGGCACCGAACCGGCCGGCCGGGCCGCCCACAGCTCGTGCCGCAGCGCCTCCACCACATCCGGGTGGTCCTGCGGGTCGGGGTGACGGATCAACCGTTCGTGACCTCGGATCGCGCCCCGGGGACCACCGAGCCCACCAGCGGTGTTGACCACCGCACTGCCCACCGGCAGACCAGCCGCCGAATCATTCGTCGGCTCCAACACCGGGCTGCCACCCGGCAACGCCACCCGCACCGGGAACTGCCCGAGCACCGAATCCCGGTGACCGGCATCCGCGCGGGCATTCAACCCCAGCTCACCCGCACCGGCCAGCACCAGGTGCACGCCGTACGCCCGACCGGCCCGGGCCAGCCCGTCCAACTGCGCCGCCACCTCGGCCGCCAACCGGTCCCGTTCGGCGAAGAGCAGCGGCACATTGTCCAACACACAGACGATCCGTGGCAGCTGCCGATGCTGACGCAACTCCGCGAAGCGCTGCCCGCCAGCCCGCGCACCGGCCTCCGTCCGCCGCTGCACCTCGGCCATCAGCTCGTCGAGCAGATCCCGGACGTACTCCCGGTCGGCGGCCATCGCGGCAGCGCGCACCTGCGGAATCCACGACCGGTCGCGCTCGGTCTGCAGGAACTCCACGAAGGACTCACCGTCACCGAGATCCACCAGGTAGAGCTCCAGGTCCTCCGGGCCGTACCGGGCGGCCAGACCGAGCAACGCGGTGGTCAGGAACGCCGCGCGACCCCCGGCGGACCGGCCGCTCACCAGCCAGTGCGGAGTCAGCTCGGTGAAGCCCAACGGCACCGACCGGCCCCCGGCGTCACCGACCGTGGTCGTCAACCCGTCCGCGGAACTCGACTCCCACAGCCGCTCACCCGTCGCCGGCAACAGGGCCGCCAACCCCAACCGGGAACCCGCCTCCACCTGCTCGGCGAGCCGCCGACAGACCGCATCGACCAGCTCAGCCGGCGGGTCCGACTCGACGAAGACCGGTGAATTCAACCCACCCGGCGGATCGGCGCCCGGCCCGGCGAAGGACGCCCCCGGCGGATCACCGAGCAACGCGTACGCGTTGCGCAGCACCAATGAGGTGGTGTGCGGCAGCGGCGCCCGGGCCGAATACGGGCCGGCCGGCGGCCAGCCCGCCACCACCAGGTGCAGCCCCGCCGCAGGCCCCTGCTCGGCCAGCGCCTCGATCCGCGCCAGATCACTCGGACCGGCCGAATCCGGCAGCGCCGCGACCACCAACAACAACGTCCGGTCGTGGCGGCGGCGCCCGCTCGCACCCGGCGTGACCCACTGCTCCGCCTCGGTCAGCACCGCACGCAGACTCGTCACGTCCACCGCCGGCGGCGGCAGCAGGCCAGCATCAGCGAGCGCACCGAACGGCGTCAGCACGACACCCGTGGCATCCACCGCGCGAATCAACAGCGCACCCGCCGGTGCCGCGCCCAACAACCGCAGGAGTACGGCCCGGAGCAACCCCGCCACCCGCGGCTCCCGGGCGTCAGCGTCCACGCTCAGATGCCCGGTGCCGACCAGTGGCACCAACGCGGGAAAACGGGCGTCGTCCAACGGCGCCGCCGTGCCGACCCGGACGAACGGCGGCGGACAGTCACCCGCCGGAGTGTCCACGGTGAGCGAGTCCAGTGCCGCGCCCGACCAACCCGGCGCCAGTCGTGCCGCAACCTCCCGCAGGCGGTCGGCCACCTCGTACTGGCGGCGCTGATCGGCCGGAGCGGGTCGGGTCTCGTCCAGGATCCCGGCAGCGGCGGTGGCGACGGCCGCCGCCCGGCGGTGCAGAGCTGCGGCGCGGTTCGTACGTGCCTTCGGACCGGCCACCGCGTCCACCCCCTCTGCCCGAGGTTGGCAACCCCTCCCGAGCAGAGACGGTATCCCAGCCGGGTCCGCTCCTCCGGGAGGTGCCCCGGCGATGCGCCAGGGATGTCGTGGATCTCACCGGTGGGGAGGGGTCCGTCACGATCCGCTGGATCTGAGGCTATTGGCTCCGAGGCGTCCAGCCGATAACTTCAGGAGGTGGAATCAGTGCAGCCCCCCGCCGGTTCCCAGGTCTCCCGCGTACCGGCCCAACGGACACCGTCCGAGCAGCTGCCGCCGGCCGCGCCAACGCCGGCGCCGCAGCCGCCGCGCCGCCGAATGCGGACGGTGCTCACGGTCGTGGCTGGGGTGCTGGCGCTGCTCTGCCTGGGCGGGATCATTGCGGGATATGTGCTGTACAACCGAGCGGCAGCCCCGGATCGCAGCACTCCGGACGTGGCTGTGGTCAACTATCTTCAGGCAGCCCTCGTCTCTCGCGATCCAAGCCGAGCAAAATTGTTTACCTGCGATGGCACGGTCTCTGCGGTAGACGAGCTCGCCGCCCAAATAGCCGGACGAGAGCAAGAGCTGGGCGTCTCATTCTCGATCAATATCGAGAATGTTGCTGTTTCTAACACCGCTGCTGCAGACGCATCCGTGATCGCTGTCATCCGGCGCAGCGCCTCAATTGACGGAGTTCATCAGAGCTTGGCGGACACTTGGCGGTTCGAGGTGAGGGACAGGGATGGGTGGCGCGTCTGCGCCGGCATGAGAATTAGCTGACTCTTATTCGATCCACAACAGATGGACCGGGACCTCCAGCGTGGTTGGGGACTGACCGCGCCAAGCCCAGCGGTACCACTCCACCTCGGGCGTGATCCGCACGCAGATGTCCCCTTCGGCACCGGAGTAGGTTTCGGTGACCGCTCGCAGGTCGCGGTGCTCCAGACCGCCCTCGACGTGCACGACCCGGCGCCCGGTGACGGCGTCCGCCTCGAAGACCGGTGTGGGGGTCCGGTGTGCCGGACCGTCCAGCGAGACCAGCCGGATTCCGGTGTCCCGACCACCTTCCGAATCAACCTGCCTGCCGACCGTCTCCACCCAGACCCGCTCCACCGGCACCAGCGGCGCGAACACCTCGACCTGGTCGGCCTCGGCGCGGTACCACTCGTGCTCGGGGATCACCGGCACGTAGGTCCGTGCGCTCTGCACCACCCGGTCGTCCGCGCGCAGGTCGCCGCGCCAGCCCAGCCCCGGCAGCCCGACGAGAACCCGGCGCCCGCGGAGCTCCACCCGCTCGGTGGCGGGGACGATGGTCAGCGGACGGGGTGGCCGTGGTGCCCAGTCGGGCTGGTCGGCGAACGGGTCCGGCAGCGGTCCGGTCATCCCCGTGGCGGTCTCACTCGGCGGCGCGCAGCGGGGCACCCCGTGCGCGCATGAACGGGACCGGATCGACCGCGCCCCGGCTGGACCGGTCGTTGCGCAGGTGCACCTCGAAATGCAGGTGCGGCCCGGACGAGTTGCCGCTGCTGCCAACCTGCCCGATGACCTCACCGGCCGGGACGATCTGATGCAGTCTGACGCGCGGCTGAACCACCATGTGGCAGTACCGGGTGATGTAGCCGCCAGCGTGCAGCAGGTCGACGTACCAACCGCAGCCGCCCTTGTCGGGGTACCCGTCCACGTCGCAGTCCCGCCGGCCCCTGTTGTCCGGGTCGCAGCGGGCGACCAGCACCCGACCGGCTGCGGCGGCGCGAATCTCGGTGCCCTTGGCCGCGCCGATGTCCACCCCGTTGTGGCTGGGCCGGCTGGCGGTGCGAAAGCCGGAACCGACGTCGCCAGGGATCGGCGCGGTCCAGCCGGAGGCAGCAATCTCGCCACGCTCGGCCGCGTCGCACACCGCCTTGCCGTTGATCTCGACGGTACGGGCCGCCCCACCGGCCAGCGCATCCACGATCTTGCTGGCCAGCTCCTCGTGCTTGGCGTACGCGTCCGGATAGGCGCTGATCTGAACCTGCTGCGCCACCACTGTCAGCGGTCGGCGTTGCCAGCTCCGGACCTTGACGAGCTTCTCGTAGAACTTGCCAGCCGTGTACGAGGGGGTCATCCGCTCGGCGACCGAGCCCCACCCCGGCCGCTGCTGGAACAGGCCCAGCGAGTCGTGGTCCGCTCCGACGCCCTCGTGTGGCAGGGCCAGGGACTCGGGCACGTCACTGTTCGCCAGGTTGCGCAGCGCGGACTCCTGCATCGCGGTCGCCAGCGCGATCACCCAGCCCCGGGAGGGCACCCCCAGGTCCTGGCCGACCTTGATGATGATGGCAGCGTTGCGGACCTGTGCGTCGCCGTACTCGGTGAACCGCGGCAGCTCGCCCACGATGTCCACCGGGCGGATCGGGCCGCAGCCGAAGCCTGCCAAGGAGTCCCCGTCCTCACCGTCGCCGCCGAGCCCACTGAGGAAGAACGCCGCAGTACCCCCGGTGCAGCAGAGAAGGAGAAGCACACCGGTGAGGATGCTGGCGATCACGCCGATCCGCACTGACCGCCGGCTGGCGCCGGTCATGGCCGTTCCCAATCCACCACGTCGACCAGCCAGCCCCCAGCCGCAGCCACCAGTTCCAGCCGCAGTCGGCCGTTGTCGAGCGGCAGTAGTACCTCGACGAACGTCTCGGTGCGCGCCCGCACCGACGGTGCGCCGCTGACCTTCTCGGCCGGGACGCTCTCGGGATCAACACCGGCGAGCTTCTCGGTCAGCGCCGGTGTGGACAACGGCTTGAGGCCGTCCTGCCACTGCTCAGCGGTCATTCCAGGTCGGCCGAGCCAGGCTGCGGCAAAACGGTCGGAGGTCTGCTCCGGCGTGCCGGCGCCGGGCGACGTCACGGGTGACGGTGGCGCCGGGCTGGTGAGCACGCCATCGTCGCCAGCCGTCGGGTCCACGGTGGTGATCGGCCGGTTCGGCCGGTTACTCAACCCGTCCGCCGGAGCGGCCGGGTCGGAGATCAGCCGTGCCGCCCCGAGCACACCGAGGACGATCACCGCGATGACCAGTGCCACTCCCAGCCGGGACCGCAGCGCTCGGGTGAAGAGAAACTCCAGAGCCCGTCGCATCGCCGTCACCGTGCCTCTGAGCGCACCCGCGGTCCGGTCCGGTCCGGCGTGCGCTCCGTGGAGCCCGGACGGTAGACCACGAACGACGGGTTCTCGGCCGGCACGTCCGGCTCGGTCCACGTCGCCGGCTGCCGGCGACGAGGTTGGGGGGCGACCGGACGACCTCGGCCTCTGGTCTCCTCCGCCGGTGCCTCGTCGGGCCGTTCCCGACCGTCGGGTCGCCCGGCGCCAGCACGCTGGCCCTCGGCAACAACCGTCGGCGTGGAGACCGGGTCCTCCCGGCGGGCCTCCGGGCGCAGCCGGGTCTGCTCCGCGTTCGGCGACCGTCGACGCCCACCCACCGGTTCGGCCGTGCCACCCGGCTCGGCCACGTCCAGTCGCGCGGCTGTCCGCATGTCCCGGAAGAACCGGCGGTGCCAGGACCCGGCGGAGCTGACCGCTTCGCTGCTGTCCTTGCCGCCGAGTTGGGTGATTCGCCGGTACGGCCGCAGCAGCAGCCAGCCGACCACGCCGCAGAGCCAGACCAGCACCACCTGGAGCCAGCCCGGCAGGGTGGGCGTGCTCATGACCAGGTCGACAGCGAACAGATAGACGGCAGCCCCGGTGCCGAAGATGGCGATGTTGAAGACGGCGGCGACGACCGCGTTCGCCAGCCGGCGCAGCCCAGCACTGGCCGGCCGGAGCAGACCGACCGTGCCGAGAATGGGTGCCGCGATCACCGCCCAACGGAAGATGAGGAAGCCCAGCAGAACCAGCAACGACGCAGTCAGGTCGAACATCGCGAACAGAAACGCGGCCAGCATCGCGATGAATCCCGCGCCCACCCGATCCATGTCCCGCACACCCTGGAGATACTCGTACGCCTCCGGGTCCTCGGTCTGGATCTGCTGGGCCACCCGCGCCCACTGCTGCTGCTTCGCCTGGATCGTCGCCTTTCGGGTAGCCGGGTTGGCGCGCATGGATTGAGCCTCGCCCCACGTGAGAGACCGTGCGTCGTACAAGGCCGGTCCGTATTTGCGGGCGGTCTCGCTATCCGCCGAACCAAGCACCCCACGGAGCCAGTTCCGGTAGAGCATGGTCTCGGTGGCGGTGTCACTGGCCCGTACGGCCGGGGTCCGGAGATCCTTGCAGCGGTTCGGGTCAGGATCGATGCACCGTCCCGGGTCCGGCTCCTTCGCCTGCGGTCCAACGGCGTCGTGGACCACGCCGAGACTGGTGACCAACGCACCGTCCGCGATGTTCGCCGACTTGACCGGCCAGGCGGCCAGGGCCGTGACCGCGACCATCACGAGCAGCGCCCAGCCTGCGGTGGTCATCGCGTTGCTCATGTCCGATTGGCGGGACCGCCAGAGCAGATAAAGCCCCACTACGCAGAGGGTGACGATGCCGAAGACGCTGAAGACCTTCTGGTACACGGCCTTGGTTGCCTGCTCGACCAGCGGGTCGGCCCAGCCCCACATGGAGCCCGGGTCCCAGGCTCGCTCTCGCAGCGCGTTGGACGCGCCGATGATTGCGGTGGCGGCCATGAACTCGCCATTGGCAATAGTGGTGGTGAACTTGTAGTCCGGATGAAGCACGCTCGACGCGCAGCCACCCTCAATGTCGTAGGTGGAATAGCTGTAGCCCCCGTAGCCGTACAGGCTGTATCGGCCAGCTACGCCATTCGTTCCCTCCGCTGGCGGCGCGGCGGCGAACCAGCCGGCGAGTCCAGAGTCCGGCGTGCCGGGGGTCGGCGCGTTACGACACTTGACCTCGTCCTCACTGACCGCTTGGAGCTTTCCCACGCAGGCCCGGAAGTCGGCCTGCCACTCGGCCGTGGTGCAGAGGTCGGCGCGGGCCTGGGCCACGGGCGGTGCGGCGGCTGCGGCTTCCGCTCCGATCAGCGGCCAGCTGAGTGAGGCCCCGGCCAGTACGCCGAGGGCGAGCAGGAACGACACGATCCTCGCTCGGGCCCTCGCCATGTCACGCCTCCAGATCCGGCAGGGGGATGCTCGGCAGCACTCCGGCCGCCGCGGCGATCGCGGCGGGCGTCGTGTCGAGGTGGTCCAGGAGCCCTTCGACGTACGAGACGTCGACGCGGACCTTCTGTACCCGCCCGTCGACGTCGCGCATCACGAACTCGCGGAAGCCGAGCCGGTTGGACGAGCTGGTGTCGGCGGCGGAGAGTGAGGCGAGGGTGGCTTCGTACCCGTCGTTGACGGGCACCCGCAGCAGTCGTAGTGCTTCGGAGGCGATCTCGGCGTCCTCGGCGATCCGGCCGACGAAGACGGTGGAGACGAGGTTCTGCACGTCGAGGCCGAGGATGTCCTTGGGGTTCTGCGAGGCGACCAGCGCGGCGAGGTTCCACTTGCGGGAGTCGCGGGCGAGCCGGACCAGGAAGGAACGCCCGGACCGCCAGCCCTCCATGAAGTGCGCCTCGTCCAGGCCGACGAGCTTGCGCGACGACATCGAGCCGCCGTAGCAGCGGCGTACGGCGAGCCGGTGCGCGGTGTGCAGCATCGGCAGCGCCAGTGCCTCCTCGGCTGACCAGTACTCCCGTTCGATCTTGAGGTCGGGCAACCGCAGCCCGGCCATGGTGATCACGGTGAGTGCGGCGTCGGCGCCGAGCAGCCCCTCCGGTGGCCGGCCGAAGAAGAGCATGGCCAGGGGCATCTCGGCGGTGTCCAGCAGGAGGTTGGCCAGCTCCTTGCCGGCGTCGTCGTCGAGGCGCCCGAGGCAGCTCACGACGTCGTCCAGGGTGGACGTCTCCTCGGCGGGGACCTGACGGACCGCGTGCCGGAACAGGGTGGCGGTCGACGCCTCCCGGGCGACCTGCGGCGGAACGAGCATCATGCAGATGTCCTGGACCAGCATTCGCCGTTCGGCCCGCGCGTTGGAGACCGCGATCTCGAACTCCCGGTCACCGGCGGCCCCGGCGCCGAACTCGCTGCGCAGTGGCGTCGGGATGAGCGAGTAGGGCGCCAGGGTGCCGTGCTCCGAGCCGGTCAGGTTCAACACCCGGGAGTACGGCCGCAGCTCGGGCATGGCGCAGAGTCGGGCCAGCGGCCCGGACGGGTCGAGCAGGGTCACCTGGACACCTCTGCGGGCGGCCAGGTAGCCCAGCGCGCCGAGCAGGGTGGACTTTCCACCGCCCGGTTCGGCGACGAAGACAGCGAGCCCGGAGCGTTCCCGGACCTCCATGGGGAAGTGCAGGTCGAGGAAGACCGGGCGGCGGCAGGTGCCAGCGGTCCGGCCGATGAGGTCGCCCCGCCGGTCGCCCACGTTCGATGCGGCCTGGGGGAGTGCGGCGGCCAGCAGCGGCACCGGCATGCGGCGAACGTAGCCGGTGTTGGCGATCGGCTCGCCGGGGATGAACTCGCGGGCCAGCCAGTCCTGGTTCTTCGGGTGTTGCAGCGAGATGCGCAGCTCCCGGGAGTAGAGCTGGATGAGCCGGCGGGCCCGCTCCATGCACTCCTCCCTGGTCCGGCCGCCGACGGCGATCCGGTGCCAGCCGTGCGCACGGGCCGAGTCGACCGGCAGGCCGGTGGTCATCTCGTCGCCGATCACCAGCGCCCGCTTGGCCAGTCGCTCCAGCTCCGGCGGTGCGTCGATGCCGTGCTCGGCGTAGTCGAGCTGCTGGGAGCGGATCATCCGTAGCCGGTGTTCCAGGTTACGGAAGGAGTCGCCGGAGCCGAGGATGTCGACGCGGGTGGAGATCTCCATCGGCCAGGGCAGACGCTCGTGGAAGTGCAGCCAGGGCTCGTGCCGTTCCGGGATCTCCAGCGGCTCCATCCGGCCGACCGCGAGCACGGCCACGTGCCGTTCCTCGCCGGTCATCCGGTTGACCAGCTTGACTGTGGAGCCGTACGGGGTGCGGTAGCGCTCGACCTGCTCGGTCAGGGCGAGCAGGTCACCGCGCTCCCATTGCCCGTTGGTCACCGGGGAGAGCCGCCCGGGGGGTGCCATGCACAGCGCCACCGAGCGGTAGAGCAGCCATTCGAGCTCCTGTGCGGTGACCCGTCGACCGCGCATGCCAAACGCGCCGAGCACCTCGTCGAACTGCTCCACGGTGCGGCCCAGCTTGCGGCGTTCGCCGTCGGCAGTGCCCCGACCGAAGGTGCGCAGCAGGCGTTCGGTGAGCGAGTCACCGAGGGATCGGCGGGCGAAGGTGACACCGAGGTAGGTCTGGCCTTCGGCGTGGTTGACCGCCATCAGGTGCCGCTGGGCGGCGACCAGGTGGTCCGCCCAGCCGGTGGTGCCGGGAACGTCGGCGAGCGGTGCGGCGGTGTGGGCGTCGATGGTGCGCGCCCACTCGTCGGCGGGGAACGGCCGGGTGGTGCGGCGCAGGTGCAGCCGGAAGCCGGCCAGGCCGGCGTACTGCTCGGAGATCGCCGACAACAACGCTTCGCGTTCGGCGTCCGGGCGGAACGCCCAGCGAACCTCGGGCAGCCAGTACCAGGCGGTGACCGTGTTGGGAGTGAAGGTCAGGTGACCGGCGATCTCGGTGATTGCCAGCTCGACCGACGGGTCCCGGTCACCGAACTTGATCTTCGGGGCGCGGATCCGGGTCGGCTTGGTCGGCCGGTCCTGGCGGCTCGCACCACGTTCGCGGGGTGGGGCGACCTCTTTCCCGGCACCCTTGGGTCGCTCCGAGTCGGCGGCGCGGCGCTGGGTCCCCTCCAGAGCTGGCCGGGCCGCTCTCGCGCGGACTGCCGGGCGATCCACCGGGGCGGTTGGTCCGCCAACCGGCGACACTGGCTGGTCCACCGGTGCCGTCGGCCGTGCGGTGGGCGCGGTGTCAGGTTGTCGGGTCGTCGGGCCGTTGGTCCGCGACCCGGATGTGCCGTCGGCGGTGACGTCGGGCTCGCGCGGCGGACGGACCATCGGCAGCCGATCGCCGGCCTGATGCGGCACCCGTGACTCGCCGCCCAGGTGAGCGCCGCCGTGTCGGGGCTCGACACTGCGGCCGCCGGCCTGGTCGTCGGGCGTCCACGGTGGCTCCAGCTCGGGAGCCGGTCGAGCTGGTGCCGGGAGCTGCTGCTGCGGGATCGCCGGCTGCTCCCGGGTGCTCGGGCCGGCCGTGACGGCCCGTGCCCCGCCGGGCCGAGCGCCGCCGAAGAGGTCCAGGAAAGGGGAGTCGATGTCGGCGTTCTCGCCGGCCGAGACCGCGCTGGGCTCGGCCGGGGGCGTCCGGCGAGGAATCGGCCGGGGCGCCTGGAACACGCCGACCGCGCCGTGGCCGGGTGACGTCACCAGCGCGGGGTCGAGCGCCACCTCGTCCTCATCCTCGGTGTAGTCGAACGAGTGCGCACGGTGACCTGCCGGTCCGGCCGGGCGGCCGGCCGGAGAACCCGGCGTGGAAGAGCGGCTCATGCGACCGCCTCAGCGACTGTGGGCACAGTGTCGCCCGCGTCGTGCGACGGACCAATCGGCGTACGCCCGGTCATGCCAGCTCCTCCCGAATCCTGATCCGGCTGCCGACCAGCCGCGGATCGCGCTGCTCGATCGCCGGCTCCCGGGTGCGTCGCCAGTCGGTCAGCGCGGTGCGGATGACCACCCGCGCCGGCCGATCGGGGTCGACGTGCCGGAAGATGAACGACGTGGTCACGATGGCGAGCGCGATCTCCCAGGCCGGGAAGAGCTCGACCGTCAACGTGAACAGCCAGTGGATGAACATGTAGAGGGGGACCAGCAGCATGAAGAGCCCGTACTGGGCGTAGGGCAGGTGGACCGGAAGGGTGTAACCGGGCGGCCCGAGGTAGACCAGGCGGGCCCGGTAGATGTCGTCGTCGGTGCGCAGCCGCATCTGGTGAACGCGCCTATTCGAAGATCAGGTCGATCAGGTAATCGCCGACGAAGAAGAGTGTTGCCGCGCCAGCGATGAACGCGAGCCCGACGATGGCGATCGCGGAGCTGGTCAGCACCTTGGAGATCTCGCCCCGGCTGGCGCGACCGATGAAGATGACGCCCAGGACGGCGAGCAGGATCGGCGCGATCTTGCTGGCGAAGAAGGTGACGACACTGTTGGTGTCGATCCCCTTCGGTGCCGGCTCCGCGAGTGGAGTCGACGCCAGAGTGGAGAGCGCGTGGGCGACGCCCGAAGACGCCGTCTCCATGAGCTCGAAGGCGATCACTGGAACCTCCCCATAGCGCGGCCGGCGGTGCCGCGGCGGTGCAATGGACGAACCTGGCGGGAAATGTGCTCCACAGGGCGCAGCGTTCTTGACCCTGCGTTCGTTACTCACCACGGAGGGTGGCGAGGTTTGGGCGGTTTTCCCCCGCTTCGGCCCTCCCTCCAAGCTTCGCCATCTCGATGCTGGCCAATTCCAAAGCGTACGGGCCGCCCCGGATTGCGACAAGCCGCGAAGGCCCTGCCCGATGCTGCCCGAATGACCGATCGTACACCTGTTCTAACGAGCACGTCAGGGGTGGTGATGGGAGCCCGACCCGGGCCGGCGAACGCCGCTGCCGCGACCGGTACCGTCTAGTCGTGACCGATCTGGTGCGGGCTCCGGGCCCGGTGGTGATGGGCGTCCTCAACGTCACACCGGACTCCTTCTCCGACGGCGGACGGTACGCCGACCTCGAAGCGGCCGTCGGACACGGCGTCCGTCTGCGCGACGCTGGCGCGCACCTGGTCGACATCGGCGGCGAGTCGACCCGTCCGGGCGCCGAGCGGATCGACGCCGCGACCGAGGTCGACAGGGTCCTGCCGGTCATCCGCGAGCTGACCGCGGCGGGCGTCATGGTCAGCATCGACACCAGCCGGGCGCGGGTGGCGGAAGCCGCCCTGGCCGCCGGTGCGGCGGTGGTCAACGACGTCTCCGGCGGGCTGGCCGACCCGGACATGGCCCGCGTGGTACGCGACGCGCACTGCCCCTGGGTGCTGATGCACTGGCGGGGGCACTCCCGCACGATGCGCGAGCTGGCCACCTACACCGACGTGGTCGCCGACGTCCGAGCCGAGCTGGCCCAACGCATCGACGCGGCGCTCGCCGCCGGGGTGGCCGCCGACCGTCTCGTCGTCGACCCCGGCCTCGGCTTCGCCAAGACGGCCGCGCACAACTGGGAGCTCAGCGCCCGACTGCCGGAGCTGCTGGACCTCGGCTACCCGCTGCTCTTCGGGGCCAGCCGCAAGTCCTATCTCGGTGGGCTGCTGGCCGCCCCCGACGGCACCCCACGGCCGACCGCCGAGCGGGAGGCGGCCACAGTGGCCACCAGCGTGCTGGCGGTGGCCGCGGGCGCCTGGGGCGTACGCGTGCACGACGTGCGGGCCACCGCCGACGCGCTCGCCGTCTGGGCCGCGACCGGCAGCCCGCGCCTGGCCGGCGCGCACCACGACCGCCAGCAGGGCGCGCGCAGCCACCACCACCGGCAAGAGGTGCAACGATGACGACGGACCGGATCCAGCTGACCGGCCTGCGGGCCCACGGCCGGCACGGGGTGTACGACTTCGAGCGGGCGCAGGGGCAGGACTTCGTGGTCGACGCCGTCCTCGAGCTGGACCTCGCCCCGGCCGCTGCCAGCGACGACGTCACCGACACCGTCCACTACGGCGAGTTGGCCGAACGCCTGGTCGCCGTGGTGACCGGCGAGCCGGTCAACCTGATCGAGACCCTCGCGGACCGGCTCCTCGCGGTCTGCCTGGCCGACGAACGGGTCGGCGTCGCCACGATCACCGTGCACAAACCGGAGGCCCCGGTGCCGCACACCTTCAGCGACGTGGCCGTCACCATGACCCGGGCGCGTGCCCGGTGACCCGGGCGGTGCTGTCGCTCGGCAGCAACCTGGGCGACCGTTTGGAGCACCTGCGCACGGCTGTCGCCACGCTCGGCGACGCCGTGCTCGTGCTCTCCGGGGTGTACGAGACTCCACCGTGGGGCGACGCCGACCAGCCCGCGTACCTCAATGCGGTGCTGCTGGTCCAGGACGAGAGCGCGACACCGCGCGACTGGCTGGAGCGGGCCCGCGACGCGGAGCGCGCGGCCGGTCGCGTGCGTGACCCACAGCGGCGGTTCGGGCCGCGGACCCTGGACGTGGACGTGATCGCCGTCTGGGGCGACGACGACGAGCCGGTGCTCAGCGACGACCCGGAGCTGACCCTGCCGCACCCACGGGCGCACCTGCGCGCCTTCGTGCTGCGACCGTGGATCGACATCCAGCCGTACGGTCGGCTGCCCGGTCACGGCTGGCTGACCGACCTGCTGACCACCGGCCCCGCTGCGGACGAGGCGCTGGAACTGCGTCCTCGGCCGGAGTTGGCGTTAGAGTCGACGGCATGACCGAGCGGAGCCAGCCGGCATGACGCAGGCGAAGTCCCCACCACCGGGCGGGTCGGGCCCGGACCGGTCCCGGATGGGTCCCACCCGGATCTCGACCCTGGTCGTGGCCGCCCTGG
Organism: Micromonospora sp. M61; assembly: GCF_018070245.1. Classification (NCBI taxonomy): domain Bacteria; kingdom Bacillati; phylum Actinomycetota; class Actinomycetes; order Micromonosporales; family Micromonosporaceae; genus Micromonospora; species Micromonospora sp. M61. The sequence goes on from NZ_JAGPYA010000023.1 coordinate 16,016, forward strand.
CCGCCGCGGCGGTGGCCTGGCTGCTGATCAGCACCCTCTACTACAGCGGCATCCCCCGGCTGCCCTGGCTGCCGGTGGTGACGCTGGCCGGGCTCGCCGTGCTCGAGGCGTATGCCGCGATCAACACCCGGGGTCGGATCGAGCGCAAGCCCGGCCGGGAGCCGGTCAACCCGCTGATGGTCGCCCGTTTCGTGGTGCTGGCCAAGGCGTCGGCACTGGCCGCGGCCATCTTCGCGGGGTTCTACGCCGGGCTGACCGGCTGGCTCTTCGTGGAGACCACCCGCGCCGCCCTCGACGACCGTCCGGCGGCGGCCGGGGGCCTGCTCGCCTCGCTGGCTCTGGTCGGTGCCGCGTTGTGGCTGGAGCGTTCCTGCCGGGTGCCGGAACGCCCCGACGACGAGCGCGAGCAGGACCCACGGGAGAGCCGCCCCGGCCAGCGCTGAGCAGGGGGTTACGCCCGGCTGCGGGCGCGGGTACGGTGCCTGCGATCGGGGAGCAAGGGCCGCCCCTGTTCGTCCGCGCGCCGGACCGGGGACGGCCGGCCACTGGGGAGGCGGCGTATGGGGTACGAAGAAGCTGGCCGGGACCGGTCGGCGGAACCCTCGTCGGGGGTGCCCGCCGCCGTTCTGGAGAACGTCTTCGACGACCCCACCCACGGAGAGCCCGGCCGGGACCGGATCGGCGTGCACCTGGGCTGGGAGTTCCTGCTGCTGGCCGGGCTGGCGGCCCTGGGCTGGCTGCTCTGGCAGGAAGACTCGGCTGCCCTGCGCGGCGACAACCTGCGGACGCTGCTGGTCGCCGCGGTCGGGCTGGGGCTGCTCGCCCTGGCTGCCGGGCTGAGCCTGCGGACGGCGGCACCGAACCTGGCCGTCGGGCCGATCGCGCTCGCCGCCGCCCTGCACTACGCCGAGCAGGGCGATCGGGGCCTGCCGGCGTCGGTCGGCCCGGCCGTGGGCGTGGCCGCGCTGGGTGGGCTGGCGCTGGCGCTGGTCGTGGTGGTGCTGCACGTGCCCGGTTGGGCTGCCAGCCTGGCCGGCGCGGCCGGTGTGGTGGTGTACATCGAACGTCGGTCGGCGCCCGTGCTGGTGCAGGGCGACTACGACCCCGGGCACAACGCCGGTTATCTCATCGCCGGCTTCGCCGCGGTGGCCATCCTCGGCGGGTTGTTCGGCGCCACCCGGGCTGTTCGCCGGCTGGCCGGCCGGTACCGGCCGATCGCCGATCCGGCCCGTCGGCGGGGCACGTTGGCCGCAGTGGTCACCGCTGTCGCGTTGGTCGGTTCCAGCGTGCTGGCCGCCCTCGCCGGCGTGCTGTTTGCCGCCAACGGCCTCGAAGCGGTTGCGCCCACCTCGGGCCTGGACTGGACGGTGCTGGCGGTGGGGGTGGCCATGCTCGCGGGCACCAGCGCGTACGGCCGTCGGGGTGGGGTGTTCGGCACGGTGCTGGCGGTCGGAGTGGTCACCCTCTTCCAGACGTACGCGCCGGAGCGTGGCTGGACGTTGAGCAACTGGGCGGTCGGCGGGGTGGCGCTCGGCGTCGGCCTGCTGGTCACCAGGCTGGTCGAGACGTTCGGGCGGCCCCGACCGGGCAGCACCGACCGACCCGAGCCGGTCGGCGACGGCACGATCAGCACGGGTTGGACCATGCCCCAGTCCCGGCCGGTCGACAACTGGCCCCCGACGCTGCCGACCCCCGCCGCGCCCCAACCGGCCGACCCGTGGCGGGATCCGCGCTGGGAGGACAGCCCACGCCGGTGGGACACCGACGAGCGGTGAGCCGCGTCGCGTCCGCCGGGCCGGGGCTGATCTCGACCGTTAGGCTCGGCGACATGACCGACACACCTGCCGCCGCCCCCGGCGGAACCTCGTTCGAGGAACTCGACGCGTTGTCCACCGAGGAGTTGCGGGAGCGGGCGTTCGCCCTGGCCCGGGAGCGTCGCGACGTCAAGTTCTACTGGTCGGTGCTGCGGCACCTGCCGAACGCGGACGAGGCCACCGTGCTGGACGGCGCACCGAACTCGATCGGCCCGACGATCGACGAGGCCAACGCGCTGTGGCGGGAGCTGACCGGTCACGGTTATGAGGAGTCCGCGCCACTGCTGCGGGCCGCCTTCATCGACTACCTGATGAAGCACTGAGCCGCTCGGGGCAGCCCAGGTCCGCCCGAACGACCGGTTCGGGGCCTGGGCGGATCACGTCGCTCATGCACCGATCCGGCCCGGTCGGGCGCTACGGCACGGCGGCCGGCACCGGTGCTCTCGCCGTGTTGCTGCTGGTCGGCATCTGTGGCAGCCCGGCCTTCACCAGCTGGGCCGGTACGCAGACCGACCCGGACTCGGCCGCCGCCTTCTACGTGCGCCTGCTCGCGTGGCCGGCCTGGCGGCTCGACGCGGACGGGCAGGCCGGCGGGTTGTTCGCCGCCGACGTACGGGCTGTGCTGCTGGTGGTTCTCGCGGTGGGCCTGCTCTACCTGTTGCCCGCCGCCCAGGTCGCCCGGGTGCCCGGCTCGGTCAGCCAGTTCTTCTCGGGCTGGGCCGCGTACGTGTTGGCTGGCGGGCTCGCCGCCGTGCTCGCGGCGCTGCTCGGGCCGAACCCGTCGATGCTGGGTGCCCTGCAGGATGCCAGCACGGGCGCCGGCTACGGCTTCCTGACCGGGTGGATCATCGGCACCGCCAGCCTCGGCGGGCGCGCCTGAGCCGGTCGCCCGTACGGCCGGCGGCCACCTGGACGTGACCGCCTCCGGCAGCGGGACCGGGCCGCCGACTGCGGCAGCCCGGTCGTCGTCGGGTCAGTGTGCCGGGCGGCCGAGGTCGAGCAGCCGCTGTCGGCTGAGCGTGCCCACCGGCCGGCCGCCGTCGGTCACCACGAGTTGGTCCCGTCCCGAGGTGAGCAGCACGGCCAGCGCGTCGTACGCGGAGCCGTCCAGCGCGACGGTCGGCAGGTCCGCCGCGGCGTCCCCGGGTACGGGTTCGAGCGACTCCCGGTCCAGTGGAGTGACCGCCAGCCGGCGGATGCCCCGGTCGGCGCCGACGAACTCACGCACGAACGGGGTGGCGGGTGCGCCGAGCAACGCGGCAGGCGTGTCGTACTGCTCCAGGTGCCCGCCCTCGGAGAGCACCGCGATCCGGTCGCCGAGCCGGACGGCCTCGTCGAGGTCGTGGGTGACCAGCACGATCGTCTTGCGGACCTCGGCCTGGAGGCGGAGGAACTCCTCCTGGAGGCGCGCCCGCACGATCGGGTCGACGGCCGAGAACGGCTCGTCCATCAGCAGCACCACCGGGTCGGCGGCGAGTGCCCGCGCCACCCCCACCCGCTGCCGCTGACCGCCGGACAGTTCGTGCGGGTAGCGACCGCCGAACTCGGCCGGGTCCAGCCCGACGAGGTCGAGCAACTCGTCGACCCGTGCCCGGGTCTGGTCCTTGGGCCATCGCAGCAGGCCCGGCACTGTGGCCACGTTGGCCCGGACCGTCTGGTGTGGAAAGAGGCCGACGTTCTGGATCACGTAACCGATTCGGCGGCGCAGTCGGACCGGGTCGACGTCGGTGACGTCCTCGTCGCCCAGCAGGATCCGGCCGGCGGTCGGCTCGATCAGGCGATTGATCATGCGCAGCACTGTCGACTTGCCGCAGCCGGACGGGCCGATCAGCACCACCAGCTCGCCGGCCCGGACGTCCAGGCTGAGGTCCCGGACGGCCTCGGTGCCGTTCGGGTAGCGCTTCTGGATGCCCTGTAGGCGGATCGGCGCCGCGCGAGGGGATTCGGCCACGTCGGCGGCCTCCGGGGTAACGTCCACGTATGTCCTTCCGCCTGAGCTACCGGGCCGACCCGGGTAACCCCTGGTTCTCCTGGCAGTACGTGCGGGACAACTCTGACACGATCCTCGCCGCGGTGCGCGAACACGCCTCCCTCACCGGGCGAGCGGTGCTGTTCGCGGTGTTGATCGCCCTGCCGTTGTCCGTTCTGGCGTACTGGTTCCGCCCGCTCGCCGGCCCGATCCTCGCCGTCAGCGGGGTCGTCTACACCATCCCGTCGCTGGCGCTCTTCGCGTTCATCGCCCCCTACCTGGGCACCGGGACGACCACGGTGCTGGTCGGGCTGGTCCTCTACGCGTTGCTGCTGATCGTGCGCAACGTGGTGGCCGGGCTCAACCAGGTGCCTCCGGAAGTCGGCGAGGCCGCCGAGGGCATGGGCTACGGCCGGTGGGGGCGGCTGTTCCGGATCGATCTGCCGTTGGCGCTGCCGGGGATCGTCACCGGCGTACGGTTGGCGACCGTCTCGACCGTGGCGTTGGTCACAGTCGGGGTGCTGGTCGGGCACGGCGGTCTCGGGCAGTTGATCTTTGCGGGTTTCCAGAACAACCTCTACAAGGCTGAGATCATGACCGCCGCGCTGCTCTGCGTGGCGCTCGCGGTCGTGCTCGACCTGCTGCTCGTCCTGGTCGCCCGGCTGGTGACCCCCTGGTCCGCCCGGAGGGCACGGTGAGCGTCGCGGACAACCCGATCGGCCAGGCGATCGTCTGGATCAACGACCCACTCAACTGGACCAACCCCGGCGGCATGCTGGACCGCCTCGGTGAGCACCTGACGATCTCGGCGATGGCGGTGGCGCTCGGCTGCCTGGTGGCCTGGCCGGTCGGGCTCTGGCTGGGGCACCTCGGCCGGGGCGGTGGCCTTGTGGTGCTGGTGTCCAACGCCACCCTGGCCATCCCCACTCTGGCGCTGTTGACCATCCTGCCGGTGGTCTTCGCCAGCGGCTTCGGGCGTACGCCGGTCGTGGTGGCGTTGGCCGTCTTCGCCGTGCCACCGCTGCTGGCCAACGCGTACACCGGGGTGCGGCAGGTGGACCCGGAGGCCCGCGACGCGGCCCGGGGGATGGGCCTGTCCGGCGGGCAGCTGCTGCGCCGGGTCGAGTTGCCGCTCGCGGTGCCCTACCTGGCGGCCGGTTTCCGGACCGCGGCGGTCCAGGTGATCGCGACCGCGGCGCTGGCCTCGTTCGTCAACGGCGGTGGCCTTGGCCAGATCATCCGCACCGGGTTCGGCCTGGGTGTCGCGGTCGGCGGGGGTCAGATCGTCGCCGGCGGTGTGCTGGTGGCCGGGCTCGCGCTTCTGGCCGAGGTGGTCCTCGGCGGCGTCGAACGACTGGTCACCCCCCGGCCACTGCGGCGCGGCCGGCAGCGCCTCGGACGGCCCCGGCCCGCCGACGCCACCGGGAACGCCTGACCCGTCCGGGTGAGCCCTGCGTCGAGCCGACGACCCGCATCCATCCGATCGGTGACGATGCGGTGACGAAGTCCACCTCAGGTTGTCGGTCGGTTCCGGAGCATGTTGGGTGGATATTCGCGGGCGACCGACAGTCAGGATCGCCCGTCGGACACGCGGCCGGCCCGGAACGGGCCGCGCCGGGACACGGAAGGCGGGCACATGCGCGCAGGTTCACGTCTGGCGATCGGTGCTGTCGGCGTCGTCGCCGGGGCAGCACTCCTCACCGGATGCGGTGGCGCCGGCTCGTCCGGCACCGACGCACCCCAGACGAGCGCCTCCGGCGCCGGGTGCGCCCCGGTCGCCGGTCAGCAGCTCATCGCTCTGCAGGACGACAAGAAGCTCCAGAACTCCGACAACGTCATTCCCGCGGTCAACAGCAAGGCGGCCAACCCGCAGCTGATCGCCGCACTGGACAAGGTCTCCACCACGCTCGACACCCCGAAGTTGATCCAGCTCAACAAGGCCGTCAACGAGGACCGCAAGACCCCCAAGGTGGCGGCCGAGGATTTTGCCAGCGCCAACAACCTCACCGCGGGCATCGCCAAGGGCCCGGGCGGCGACATCACGGTGGGTGCCGGCAACTTTGCCGAGAGTCAGATCCTGGGCGAGCTGTACCGGATCGCGCTCACCGCCGCGGGCTACCAGGTCAAGGTGCAGCAGATCGGCAACCGTGAGCTGTACGCGCCGGCGCTGGAGAAGGGCGAGATCCAGGTCGTCCCGGAGTACGCGGCGACCATGGCCGAGTTCCTCAACACCAAGGCCAACGGCGCCAACGCCCAGCCGATCTCCTCGCCCGACATCAACACGACGGTGACCGCGCTGAAGACCGAGGGCGACAAGGCCGGCCTCACCTTCGGCACCCCGGCCGCCGCTCAGGACCAGAACGCCTTCGCGGTGACCCAGGCCTTCGCCGACAAGTACGGCGTTCGGACCCTGTCCGAGTTGGCCGCGAAGTGCTCGGGCAGCGCGACCGTGCTGGGTGGCCCGCCGGAGTGCGAGCAGCGTCCGTTCTGCAAGCCGGGTCTGGAGAAGACCTACGGGCTGTCGGTGGGCAAGTTCTCCTCGCTGGACCAGGGCGGACCGCTGACCAAGAGCGGCCTGCGTGACGGTTCGATCAGCGTGGGCCTGATCTTCTCCTCGGACGGCGCCTTCGCCACGAGCTGACCTCTCCCCCAGGCGCTGAGGACGCCCCCGCCCCGACCCGGGCGGGGGCGTCCGTGCGTCCGGGGACCCCGTTCCCTCCGGCGAATCTCCTCGGTAGGCTGCACATCCATGCCAGCCCCGGCCACCTCTGACGCCCGACGTCAGCCCCCGCTGTTGACCATGCTCTTCTGGGCGGGCGTCGCTCTGGGGCCGGTGGCGGCGCTGATCCTGCTGGTCGCCGACGGCAACGGCCCGCTGCGCTTCGCCGCGGTGCTCGCGATCCTCGCGGTGGTGCTGATCGGTCTCTCCATCGCGTTGCGTCCCGACGCGGAGGGCGCCTCGGCACGAGCCGACGAGCTGCTGGATGAGATCGAGGAACTCCGGCGGGAGTTGCGCGCCGAGATCGTGGCCGCCGCGCAACGCGGCAACCAGGCACTCGACCAGGCGCAACGTGCCCAGGAGGGGATCGTCGCGGTCCGCCGCCGTCTCGACGCCAGCGGTGCCGCCCTCGCCGGCGCCGCCCCCGCCGCCGAGCCGGCCGGCGCCGGGCGGGCACGAGTGCCAGCCGTCGAGCCACTAGTGGACGACGTGCCGGTGGCCCGTAGCCGGGTCCAGGCACCGGGTGAGGCGTCCGCGGGCCGCGCCCGGGTCGCGGGCCCGGCCGACGCACCCCGGCGGGCTCGCTCCGAGCACAGGGAGGATGACGAGCCGGCGTACCCACGGGAGACCGCGACCCCGCCGGTTGCCTCCGGGATGTACGGCGCGGAACGGCCGGCCGCCGCCGCGTACGGCTCAGCCCGCCCCCGGGAGCACGACCGCCCCGAACCGGGGCACCGGCCGGGCGTGGTCCGGCACACCGAAACCGTGCACGTCACTACAAGGCACACGGTGGTGGATGGCGGGCCGGCCGAGCCGGCTGGGCGTTACGGCGCTGGATACGCGGGCCAGTGGACCCCGCCAGCGCAGGAGTGGACCGATCGGCGCGACGCGTACGCCCAGCCCGACGAGCCCAGCCCGGCGGCGCGGTCGCATCGCACACCGGAGAGTCCCGACGCGCCCTCCTGGGACGACCCGGACGATCGTGGCTGGTCCGAGCAGCGCGATCGGGCGGGTGCCGCACCGCAGCCCGGGCCGCCCCTGCGAGCCGACGACACCGGCGAGTACTGGTCGCAGTTGCGGGCCGGCGACCGGTGGGCCGCCGTCCGCGACGACGAGAACGGCCGTGAGCTGCGGGTCGGCGAGCGCCGGGCCGAGGTGCACGCCGACGCCAGCGGCACCGAATACCGGGTGGCCGACCGCTGGGCCGAGGTCCGCCACGAGGAGCCGCGCCGCCATGACGAGCCGCGCCGGCACGAGGACCCGCGCCGTTACGACGAGCCGCGTCAACACGAGGAGCCGCGCCGCTACGACGAGCCGCGTCAACACGAGGAGCCGCGCCGCTACGACGAGCCGCGCCAACACGAGGAGCCGCGCCGCTACGACGAGCCGCGCCGGCACGAGGAGCGCGAGTCGTACCACCGGGCCGAGCCGACGGACCGGCCGGCGCTGCCGACGGGTGGCGTCCCGGTGCCGGAAGAGTGGCGTCCACCGCGCCAGCGCGGCCACCAGGCCGAACCCGCCCCGGAACGGGCCGGTCGACGCCGGGTCGACGAGCGCTACGGCTACCCGCCGCAGGACGACGTGCCGCGTGCCGGTGGCACCCCGCCCGGCGACCGCTGGCGCTGACCGGTCAGACCGCCCGGCTCACTTGTCGATGTCGCCGACCACGAAGAACATCGAGCCGAGGATCGCGATCAGATCCGGCACCAGGCAGCCGGGGAGCAGGGTCGCCAGCGCCTGCACGTTCGCGTACGAGGCGGTGCGCAACTTCAACCGCCACGGCGTCTTCTCACCCCGGGACACCAGGTAGTAGCCGTTGATGCCGAGCGGGTTCTCCGTCCAGGCGTACGTGTGCCCCTCCGGCGCCTTGAGCACCTTCGGTAGCCGGGTGTTGATCGGCCCGGTCAGCTGGTCCACCCGGTTCAGGCACTGCTCGGCGAGGTCGAGCGACGCGTACACCTGGTCCAGCAGCACCTCGAAGCGAGCGTGGCAGTCGCCGGCGGTGCGGGTGACCACCGGCACGTCCAACTCGTCGTACGCCAGGTAGGGGTCGTCGCGGCGCAGGTCCAGGTCGAGCCCGGAGGCGCGGGCCACCGGCCCGGACGCCCCGAACGCGGCGGCGTCCGCGGCGGACAGCACGCCCACGCCCACCGTCCGGGCCAGGAAGATCTCGTTGCGCCGGATCAGGTGGTCCAGGTCGGGCAGCCGCCGACGTACCTCGCCGATCGCCGCGCGGGCCCGACCGGTCCAGCCGTACGGCACCTCTTCCTTGAGGCCGCCCACCCGGTTGAACATGTAGTGGATCCGGCCGCCGGAGACCTCCTCCATCACCGCCTGGATCGTCTCCCGCTCCCGGAAGGCGTAGAAGATCGGCGTGATCGCCCCGATCTCCAACGGGTACGAACCGAGGAACATCAGGTGGTTGAGCACCCGGTTCAGCTCCGCGAGGGCCATCCGCAGCCAGGTGGCCCGCTCCGGCACCTCCATGCCCATCAGGCGTTCCACAGCGAGCACCACACCCAGCTCGTTGGAGAACGCCGACAGCCAGTCGTGCCGGTTGGCCAGCACGATGATCTGCCGGTAGTCACGCACCTCGAACAGCTTCTCAGCGCCCCGGTGCATGTAACCGATGATCGGTTCGCAGGCGACCACCCGCTCGCCGTCGAGCACCAGCTTCAGCCGCAGCACACCGTGCGTGGACGGGTGCTGCGGGCCGATGTTCAACACCATGTCGGTGCCGAGCTGCTGGTCGCCGGTGCCGGCGACCAGCCCGGCCCCGGTGCCGACGGTCAGTTCACGAAGGTCCCCGGCGTCGGTGGTCATGCCCGTCATCGTGCCACGGCCGGCTCGTGCGGGATGCCGACCGGTTGGCGCAGCCACCAGTGCCCGCCGAGCCCGGCCGGATCGGTCAGCTCGGCCACCGCCGACGCCGCGGCCAACGCCCGCACGTACCCCGCCGGGTCGGTGCCGGCCAGGCTGAGCGGCGGTCGGCCGCCGTCGGCCCCGAGCGCCCGCAGCGCCTCCCGCTGAAGGACCAGGGAGTACGCGCACCGGGCGACCTCAGAACCAGCGGAGGCGACCGAGTCCATGGCCACGTGCGCTGTCACATCACTCGACCCGTCCGGCACCGGAGGCACCTGCCGCCCACCCCGATACCCGGTCAACGTCCCGTCGACAGGCCGGTCGCCGCTCAGGTGCCCGTAGTCCACGGCCACCGCGAGCCCTCGGCTGATCTGTCGTACCGCGTTGGCCCACGCTTCATCTCTGCTGCGGCCGATCTCGGCTCGTAGGTAGTCACTGTGGGGGGTTTCCGGGCAGCCCCGCCCGCGACGGGCGGTCAGGCTTGATCCCTGCGCCGGCCGGGCTGCCCGGAAACCCGACTCGCTTGCGCTGGCCGCGTCCGGCCAGGTCAACCCCAGATCCGGCTCACTGGCAGCACTCTGCGGGCTTGTGGGGCTGGGCCACCAGGTGGTGAGCCAGTCGAGATCGGCGGGGCTCACCCGCTCGCCGAGCTCTTCTGCGCCGCTTTCGGGGTCGACCAACACGTATCGCCAGCCGTCGGCGGTGTGCACCGCCACGTCGAGTGGGACGTTGTCCAACCACTCGGTTGCCAGCAACACCCCGTTGATCTCGGCGGGGATCTCAGAGGTCCAGGTGATCTCTTCGGGCAGGTTCTCGGGGCGGCTCGCGTACTCGACCGCTGTGAAGCGCACGCGTTCCGCAAGCGACGGTCGAGCCGTGCCGGACGACGGCTCGTCTCCCAGTGGACGGGCGGAGGCCGTGGGAGTCAGGGTTTCCGGGGAGCCCGCCCGCGTAGGGATCAAGCCTGACCGCCCGGAGCGGGTGGGCTCCCCGGAAACCCCGACCGCAACCCCGGCGGCGTCTCCCACAGTCAGCAGCAGAGTGCGGAGCAGCTCCCCGCGCCCAGCCCCCACGTCGACCACATCGAGCCGGGACGGGTGGCCGAGACCAGCGTCGACGTCGTAGATCAGCCGCAGCAGCGCCGTGGCGAAGGCGGGGGAGGCGTGCACGCTGGTCCGGAAGTGGTCGGCCGGTCCGGTGCCGGCGACGAAGAAGCCGTTCGGACCGTAGAGGGCTCGGCTCATCGCGTCCCGCCACCGGATCGGCATCAGATCACCTCTGGGTCAGCGTGGGTCACGGTGCCGACCCTACGGTCAGTGGTTACGACGCGGACCGAACACCCCGGAGGCCCCCGAACCATGAGATTCCGCCTGTTAGTAGGGGTCTCCTGTGCAATCGGATGGGTCGGCAGGGGACCCTTGTTTCGGTGGTGAAGGTTTTCACACATGCTTGTCCTGGTTCGGCGGGGCGGGCGCATACTTGCGATCGACCGGTACCCCTTCTCGAGGACTGGATCATCGTCATGAGCGCACCGCTGCGCCCGCGTCCGGCAGCCCCTCACGGGCCCGCCGCATCGCGGGATCGCGCCGTTCCCGGCGCCCCTGTCGCCCCCCGTCTGCTGACCGTCGGTGTCATCGGTGCCGGCCGCGTCGGAGCCGTGCTGGGCGCCGCACTCACCGCCGCCGGCCATCGGGTGGTCGCCGTCGCCGGCGGCTCCAGCGCCAGCCGCGCCCGGTTGGCGCTGCTGCTGCCCGAGGTGCCGCGCCGCCCGGTCGCCGCCGTGGCCCACGCCGCCGTCGACCTGCTGCTGATCGCGGTGCCCGACGATGCCCTGGCCAGTGTGGTGGCCGACCTCGCCGACCGGGGTGCGCTGCGCCCCGGCCAGGTGGTCGCGCACACCTCCGGCGCGCACGGCCTCGCCGTGCTGGCGCCGGCCGCCGAGGTCGGTGCCCGGCCGCTGGCCCTGCACCCTGCGATGACCTTCACCGGTACGCCGGACGACCTGACCCGGCTGGCCGGCATCTCGTACGGGGTGACCGCCCCGGCCGAGTTGCGTCCACTGGCCGCCCGGCTGGTCGCCGACCTGGGTGGCGTGCCCGAGTGGGTGGCCGAGTCGGACCGCCCGCTGTACCACGCCGCGCTGGCCCACGGCGCGAACCACCTGGTGACCCTGGTGAACGAGGCGGCCGACCGGCTGCGCGACGCCGGGGTGGACCGGCCGGAGAAGGTGCTGGCCCCGCTGCTGCGCGCCGCCCTGGAGAACGCACTGCGGCTCGGCGACGACGCCCTGACCGGCCCGGTCTCCCGGGGCGACGCGGGCACCGTTGCGCGGCACCTGGCCCGGTTGGCCGCCACCGCGCCGGAATCCGTCCCCGCGTACCTGGCGTTGGCCCGACGTACCGCCGACCGGGCGATCGCCGCCGGCCGGCTCCAGCCGGTGGACGCGCAGTCGCTGCTCGGCGTGCTGGCCGACAACGGTAGGGAGGTGGCCGCGTGAGCGCGAGGAGTGAGCCGATCTTGCGAGTCCCGCAGTCGCGAACCGAGGTGCAGCGATGACGCAACTCGTGCACACGCGCGCCGAGTTGGCCGAGGCTCGGGCCGCGCTGAAGGGCACGGTCGGGGTGGTGATGACCATGGGCGCGCTGCACTCCGGGCACGAGACGCTGCTGCGCGCGGCCCGGGAACAGGCCGACCACGTGCTGGTGACGATCTTCGTGAACCCGTTGCAGTTCGGGCCGAACGAGGACTTCGACCGCTACCCGCGCACCCTCGACGCGGACCTGGAGGTGTGCCGCCGGGCGGGCGCCGACCTGGTCTTCGCCCCGTCGGTCGCCGACATGTATCCGGACGGCCAGCCCCGCGTACGCCTCGACCCGGGCCCGCTCGGCGCGGAGCTGGAGGGCGCGAGTCGTCCCGGCTTCTTCCACGGCGTACTCACCGTGGTGTTGAAGCTGCTCCAGCTCACCCGGCCGGACCTGGCGTTCTTCGGCGAGAAGGACTACCAGCAACTGACCCTGGTCCGGCGGATGACCCGGGACCTGGACGTGCCAGTCGAGGTGGTCGGCGTGCCGACCGTCCGGGAGTCGGACGGGTTGGCGTTGTCGAGCCGCAACCGCTACCTGAGCGAGTCGGAGCGGGCCGCAGCGCTGAGCCTGTCCGCCGCGCTGCGGGCCGGTGCGCGGGCCGCCGACGACGGCCGCGACGCGGGGGCGGTGCTGACCGCCGCGCACGCCGCGTTCGGAGCCGGTACGCCCGGCGCCCGCCTCGACTACCTGGTGCTCACCGACCCAGAGCTGGAGCCGGGGCCGGTTTCCGGGCCGGCCCGGCTGGTGATCGCCGCCTGGGTGGGCGCCACCCGGTTGATCGACAACGCGGCCATCCACCTCGCCCCGCGTCCCTGACCCGGCCGCCACCCTCCACCAATCCGCGAAAGGCCACCCCGATGTTCCGGACCATGCTCAAGTCGAAGATCCACCGAGCCACCGTGACCCAGGCCGATCTGCACTACGTCGGTTCCGTGACGGTGGACGAGGATCTGCTCGACGCCGCCGACCTGCTCCCCGGCGAGCAGGTGGCGATCGTGGACATCACCAACGGTGCCCGACTGGAGACGTACGTGATCCCGGGTGAGCGGGGTAGCGGCGTGATCGGCATCAACGGTGCGGCCGCGCACCTGGTGCACCCCGGTGACCTGGTCATCCTGATCTCGTACGGGCAGATGGACGACGCCGAGGCCCGGTCGTACCGGCCACGGGTGGTGCACGTGGACGCCGACAACCGGGTGATCGAGTTGGGTGCGGACCCGGCCGGCGTGGCACCCGGCATGGCCGGTGACCCGGTGCCCAGCCCGTTGGCGGTGTCCGCCGTCTGACTCCGAGCGGCCCGATTCCGCTCTGTCACCAGAAGGTCATTTGCGGTTACCCTGGGCGCGCTGGCGTAAGCCGGCGGGTGGCTGGGGGAGGCCGCTATATGCGCAGTGCCATGACGACTCTGTTCGCCGCTGCCGTGACGGCAACGTTGCTGGTCGGCTGTGCCAGCTCCGGCGGCCTGGATGGTGATCTGACCGACGACTGGGCGGCCCTGCCGGCACCGTCGGCGTTCACCCCGGCCGCCGGTGTGTGTCAGGCCGCCGATTTCACCGACGTGGTCACCCTCGCCGCCTATGAGCCGGTGGACTGCGCCGGTCCGCACCGGGTGGAGACCGTGCACGTGGGGGCGTTCCCCGTCGAGCGGGCGAGTGCCCCGGCAGGTGGCTCGGCCGAGCTGCGGGGCGCGTTCGCCGAGTGCGACACCCGCGCGACCGGCTACGTGGGCGACGAATGGCGGGTTGGTCGGCTCCGGCTGTCCGTGGCGTTGCCCTCCGGGCCGGGCTGGGCGGCTGGCTCCCGCTGGTTCCGGTGCGATCTGACGGAGCTGACCACCGTGGAGGCGGCGCCCACCGTGGTCGTCCGGTCGGGCAGCCTGCGGGACACGTTGAAGGGGGCCTCGGGGCTGCGGCTGGGGTGCCAGCAGACCGGCCGCACCGCCAGCCGGGTGCAGACGCTGGCACCGGTGGAGTGCGGCAAGCAGCACGACGCCGAGTTCGTCGGGGTGTGGCGCGCGCCGGACACGGCGTACCCGACCAGGGACAGCGACTGGTCCCCGCTGTACGACGGCTGTCGCAGCGTCCTCGGCCGTTACGTGGGCGTGCCGGACGACGCCGACCTGAGCTTCCGCAGCGGCGTGGTGGTCCGTCCGCCGGGTGCGGGGCGTTGGCGGGTCGGTGACCGGGGCGTCCGCTGCTACCTGTGGCTCAGCGACCGTACGGTGACCGCCTCGCTGAAGGGCGCGGGCCCGGCCGGCCTTCCGGTCCGGACGAAGTGACCGCAGGGCCCCGGCTGACGCGCCGCGGACGGCGCCGGACGGGGTAGCCGAAAACACTCGTCCCGCCCCCGCCGCCCCGAGCGAGGACCGTTCGGGTTGACTGGGAGGATGGACGTTCCGACCGTCGACCTGCCGGCCCTGCCCGCGTTACTGGCCGCGCCCGCGCCCGGCTGGGTCGAGACCACCGATGTGATCGTGGTGGGCTCCGGGGTGGCCGGCTTGACCGCGGCGTTGCACCTGCGTGAGGCGGGTCTGCACGTCACGGTGGTCACCAAGGTCAACATCGATGACGGCTCGACCAGGTGGGCGCAGGGCGGCATCGCCGCCGTGCTCGACCCGACGGACACCCCGGCGGCCCATGCCCGGGACACCGAGATCGCGGGAGTCGGTCTCTGCGACCCGGCGGCGGTCGGGGTGCTGGTCGACGAGGGCCCGACCCGGCTGCGGGAACTGATCCGGATCGGCGCCGAGTTCGATCGCCACCCCGACGGCTCGCTGATGCTGACCCGTGAGGGCGGCCACCGGGCGGACCGGATCGTGCACGCGGGCGGGGACGCCACCGGCGCCGAGGTGCAGCGGGCCCTGCACGCCGCCGTGCAGCGCGACCCGTGGATCCGGCTGTTCGAGCACGCTCTGGTGCTGGACCTGCTGCGAGCCCCGGGCGACGGCCCGGGCGGGCTCGGCCCGGCCTGCGGGATCACCCTGCACGTGCTCGGCGAGGGCAGCGAGGACGGCGTCGGCGCGCTGCTGGCCCGCGCGGTGGTGCTCGCCACCGGCGGCATGGGGCAGATATTCTCGGCCACCACCAACCCGGCGGTCTCCACCGGGGACGGGGTGGCGCTGGCCATGCGGGCCGGGGCGGCGGTGACCGACGTGGAGTTCGTCCAGTTCCACCCGACCGCCCTGATCACCCCGCCCGGCGCGGGGGTGCCCGGTGCCGGGCACGCACAGCAGCCGCTGGTCTCCGAGGCGCTGCGTGGCGAGGGCGCCTACCTGGTGGACGCGGACGGCAAGCGGTTCATGGTGGGTCAGCACGAGCTGGCCGAGCTGGCCCCCCGGGACGTGGTGGCCAAGGGCATCCACCGGGTGCTGCTGGCCTCCGGGGCGGACCACGTCTTCCTCGACGCGCGGCACCTGGGCGGGGACTTCCTGGCCGGGCGGTTCCCCACCATCGTGGCGTCCTGCCTGGCGATCGGCGTGGACCCGGCGACCGACCTGATCCCGGTGGCACCGGCCGCCCACTACGCCTCCGGCGGTGTCCGCACCGACCTGCGTGGCCGCACCTCCATCCCGGGCCTGTACGCGTGCGGCGAGGTGGCCTGCACGGGTGTGCACGGCGCGAACCGGCTGGCCAGCAACTCACTGCTGGAGGGTCTGGTCTTCTCCCGGCGGATCGCCGAGGACATCGCGGCCGGCCTGCCCGAGCAGGTTCAGCCGGCCGACACCGGCGCCTGGCGTGGTGGTACGGGCTGGGTGCTGCCCGCGGAGGTGACGCCCACCCTGCAACGGGCGATGACCCGGGGGGCCGGGGTGCTCCGGTCCGCGGCGACGCTGGCGGAGACGGCCGCGACGCTGACCGAGCTGGGCGTGGCCCGGGGCCGGCCGCGGACCGCCGACTGGGAGGCGACGAACCTGCTCACAGTGGCGTCGACGTTGGTCGCCGCCGCGTACGCCCGTGGTGAGACCCGGGGCTGCCACTGGCGGGAGGACTTCCCGACGGCCGACGAGCGGTGGCTGGGCCACCTGGTCGGGTCGGTCGGAGCGCAGGGCCGGGTGACGCAACAGTGGGAGGGGAACTCGTGATCGAGTCGACGGAGACGGCGTTGCGGGCGGCTGGGTTGGACCCGGCGCACGTACGACAGGTGATCGAGGATGCGCTGGTCGAGGACCTGGGCCCGGATTTCCTGGACGTCACCAGCGTGGCCACCATCCCGGCGGAGCAGACCGACACCGCCGACCTGGTGGCCCGCGCGGACGGGGTGTTGGCTGGGATGGCCGTGGCCGCCGCCGTGTTCGAGCTGGTGGGCGAGGTGACGGGCTTCGGTCGTACCGTCGAGGTGTCGGTGCTGGCCCGCGACGGCGAGCGGGTGGCCCGCGGCGACGTGCTGGCCACGGTGACCGGCCCGACCCGGCTGCTGCTCACGGCCGAGCGGACGGCGCTCAACCTGCTCTGCCGGATGTCCGGGGTGGCCACCCACACCCGCGCCTGGGCCGACGCCCTGGCGGGCACGAAGGCGATGGTGCTGGACACCCGCAAGACGACGCCGGGCCTGCGGGCGCTGGAGAAGTATGCGGTGCGCGCCGGCGGGGGCACCAACAAGCGGATGGGCCTCTACGACGTGGCCATGATCAAGGACAACCACAAGCTGGCGGCCGGGGGCATCACGGCGGCGTACCGGCGGGTCCGGGAGGCTTTCCCGGAGGTGCCGGTGCAGGTCGAGGTGACCACCGTTGACGAGGCGGTGGAAGCGGTGGAGGCCGGGGCGGACTTCCTGCTCTGCGACAACATGACGCCCGAGCTGCTGGCCGAGGCGGTGGCCGCGGTGGGTGACCGGGCCGAGCTGGAGGCGACCGGTGGGCTGACCCTGGAGGTCGCGGGCCGCTACGCGGCGACCGGCGTCGACTTCCTCTCGGTGGGCGCGTTGACCCACTCCTCGCCGATCCTGGACATCGCGCTGGACCTGCGGACCGAGTAGCGGCGCGCGTCGGCGTCTCAGACGGTGGTCAACGAACTGGTGGTGAGGTTGAAGATCACCCGGTTCTCGGTGTCCTGTCGGCCGTCCAGGCCGTACTTGGCCCGGAACAGCTCCAGCACCCGGTTGTAGATCTCGGGCGGCAGCTCGTCGGCCTCTCCGATGGCGAAGATCTCGCCGGCCGCCTCGGGCCGCTGCAGCACGACGGTCAGCCCGGCCAGGCCGTGCCGGGCCACGTTGCGCACCAGGTCGGTGCCGGCGATGTACCACTCACCGTCGGAGCGGACGTAGAGCGCGTCGCAGGTTTCCAGGTCACGACCGGCTTGGCGCAGGCAGAGCCGCAGCGTGAGGCAGGCCGCCAGGTCCTCCAGTGGGGCGGTGTCCCACAGCTCGGCGAACCGGTCGTCGACGAACTCGCCCAGCGGGGTCGACACGAACGCCTCGATCTGCTGGGTGTCGAAGGTGCTGCCCTGCACGGGGAAGAACGAGATGAACGCCTTGCCGTCCCAGCGGTACATCTGCACGGAGGGCGCGGCGCTGTAGACCCGGACCTGGAGCCGGGCGCGGGCCGACTCGGGCAGTTCCTCGCTGAGCCGCGCGAAGTGCCACAGGTTGTTGAGGATGGCGACCGAGGCGTCCCGCCGGCGCACCTCCTCGCCGCGCAGCCGGACCGCCGGTGAGTCCGGGTCGAGGAGGAGCACCTTGACGGCGGCGCCGTTGACGAGCGCGGAGCGCAGCGCGGCCACGAAACGGGCAGCGTACGGGCCCTCCAGCATGCTGGTCCAGGTTTCCAGGATGGCCACGATCTCCCGGGACTGGGCGACCCGTTCGATCAGGGCGTCCCGGTCCAGTCGGGGGTGTTCGATGATGCTGACCGTCTGGAGTTCGCGGAAGAGCGGGTTGAGCACCACGTAGGTCAGCAGCGTCATGATCAGAGCGGCGCCGATGTTGAGGTAGAGGTCGCCGGTGAAGCTGCCGCTCTCCCGAATGGACGCCCGCCACGCCTGCACGATCATCCAGATCGCGCCGCCGGCCAAGGCGACCAGCACCAGCACGTGTCGTCGACGTCGGCGCAGGGTGTTACGACCCCGCACCCACCACGTCCCCGACATGTCCGCTCCCCGTCCGGCCGCGCCGTGGATTGACCCATGTTCATGTCGCGATGCTCCAAGGATACGGTCCGCCGGCCGGTCCGCACCTGCCCGCACGGTCGTTGTCTAGGCTGCGTGCGTGCTGCTCTGCATCGACATCGGAAACACCAACACCGTGCTGGCGACCTTCGACGGCGACAAGCTGGTGCACTCCTGGCGGATCAAGACCGATGCCCGCTCGACGGCGGACGAGTTGGGCCTGATGTTCCGGGGCCTGCTCGCCGGGGACAACGTCGAGATCACCGGCGTGGCCGCCTGCTCCACGGTGCCGGCCGCGTTGCGGTCGCTGCGCACCATGCTCGGCCGTTACTACGCCGACCTGCCGAGTGTCGTCGTCGAGCCCGGGGTGCGGACCGGGGTGCAGTTGGCGATCGACAACCCGAAGGAGGTGGGCGCCGACCGGGTGGTGAACACCCTGGCCGCGTACACCCTCTACGGCGGGCCGTCGATCGTGGTGGACTTCGGCACCACCACCAACTTCGACGTGATCAGCGGTCGGGGCGAGTTCCTCGGCGGCGCGTTCGCCCCGGGCATCGAGATCTCCTTCGACGCGCTTGCCGCCCGGGCCGCGCAGCTGCGCAAGGTCGAGGCCACCAAGCCTCGCTCGGTGATCGGCAAGAACACCGTGGAGTGCCTTCAGGCCGGCCTGTACTTCGGCTTCGCCGGTCAGGTGGACCGGATCGTCGAGCGGATGACCGAGGAGTTGGGCGAGGTGCGGGCGGTGATCGCCACCGGAGGCCTGGCCTCCCTGGTGATCAACGAGTGTCACACCATCACCCACCACGAGCCGATGATCACGCTGATCGGCCTGCGGATGGTCTACGAGCGCAACCTCTGACCGGCCCACGCGGACTCGGTGGTCGCGGTGGTGTCAGCGCCGCCGGGCCCGCAGGACCATCGTGCGGTACGGCAGCTCGACGGTCTCCCGACCGGCCAGTTCGGGGTGGGTGGCCAGGAGCTCCCGCAGCTCCTGGTCGATCGTCGCGCGCCGCTCGGCCGGGGCGGTGAGCCAGTATGAGCGGGTGTGCAGCATCGCGACGATGTCGTCCGGTGTGAGCGTGGTGTGGTGGTTGAACTCGCCCAGCTCGATCGGCTCGAACGCGGGGCCGAAGTCGGTGTACCTCTCGATCACGTTGCCGGCGTTGTCCCCCAGGTGCGCGATCCGGCCCAGCTCGGCGACCCAGTCCACCCGATCGTCGCGCATGTTCCAGATCGGGGCGAACGTCCCGCCGGGCCGCAGCACCCGGGCGATCTCGATGTGCGCCAGCTCCCGGTCGAACCAGTGGTACGCCTGCCCCACCATTACGGCGTCCGCGACCTCGTCGGGCAGGGGCACCGACTCCGCGCCACCGGCCAACGCCGTGAGTCCGGGGGTGGCGGCTGCCAGTTGGGCGCGCATGGCGGGGTCCGGCTCCACGGGTGTCACCTCGTGGCCCAGGGCGAGCACGCCGCGCGTGAGGATGCCGGTGCCCGCGCCCAGGTCGACGAAGCGGGCGGAACTCCCCAACCCGTCCAGCGCCCACCGCACTGCCGGTTCCGGATAACGGGGACGAAACCGGTCGTAGTCGGCTGCCGCCGCACCGAATGAGAGAGCGTGGGTGTGATCCGCCATGCCGGGCAGGTTATCCGGTAACGACCCCCTGAGGGCTTGAGTACGCTCGGGCCTGACCCCTGTATCTCCCGTGACGAGGAAGCGTGCCGTGAGCGAGCAGAACCCCGTGCCAGTGGACCCCGCAGACGACCTTCCCGAGCAGATGAAGGTCCGCCGGGAGAAGCGGGACCGGATGCTCGCCGAGGGCGTCGAGCCCTACCCGGTCGGTTTCTCCCGCACGACCACCCTGGCGCAGGTCCGGGCGCGCTACGCCGACCTGCCGACCGACACCGCGACCGGTGACCCGGTCGCGGTCACCGGCCGGGTGATCTTCGTACGCAACACGGGCAAGCTCTGCTTCGCGACCCTCCGGGACGGCGACGGCACCGAGTTGCAGGCGATGCTCTCGCTGGACCGGGTCGGCCCGGAGCGACTGGAGGCCTGGAAGCGCCTGGTCGACCTCGGCGACCACGTCGGCGTCACCGGTGAGGTGATCACCAGCCGCCGGGGTGAGCTGTCGGTGCTGGCGCAGGAATGGGAGATGACCGCGAAGGCGCTGCGTCCGCTGCCGGTGGCGCACAAGCCGCTCTCCGAGGAGGCGCGCGTCCGGCAGCGTTACGTCGACCTGATCGTCCGGCCGCAGGCGCGGGAGATGGTTCGCACCCGGGCCGCCGCCGTACGTAGTCTGCGCGATTCACTGCACGGGCAGGGCTTCATCGAGGTGGAAACACCGATGTTGCAACTGCTGCATGGTGGCGCGGCGGCCCGACCGTTCGTGACCCACAGCAATGCGTTGAACACCGATCTGTATCTGCGAATCGCGCCGGAACTGTTTCTCAAGCGCGCTGTGGTCGGTGGCGTCGACCGCGTCTTCGAGATCAACCGCAACTTCCGTAATGAGGGTGTCGACTCTTCGCACTCGCCGGAGTTCGCGATGCTGGAGACGTACCAGGCCTACGGCGACTACAACACGATGGCCGAGTTGACCCGCAATCTCGTGCAACAGGCGGCGATCGCGGTCAGCGGCTCGATGGTGGTGACCCACGCCGACGGTCGGGAGTTCGACCTGGGCGGCGAGTGGCGATCCGTGACGCTGTTCGGCGTGCTTTCCGAAGCGCTGGGCGAGGAGGTCACGGTCCGCACCGATCGTTCCCGCCTCGTCGAGTACGCGGACAAGGTGGGATTGGCCGTGGACCCCAAGTGGGGGCCGGGCAAGCTGGCCGAGGAACTGTTCGAGGAGCTGGTCGTCCCCGGCCTTGTGGCGCCCACCTTCGTACGCGACTACCCGGAGGAGACCAGCCCGCTCACCCGGGCCCACCGCAGCGAGCCGGGTCTGGCCGAGAAGTGGGACCTCTACGTGCTCGGCTTCGAGCTGGGGACCGCGTACTCCGAGCTGGTCGACCCGGTGGTGCAGCGCGAGCGGCTGGTGGCCCAGGCGCAGCTGGCCGCGCGGGGCGACGACGAGGCGATGCGTCTCGACGAGGACTTTCTCCGGGCGATGGAGTATGGAATGCCGCCGGCCGGCGGCATGGGAATGGGAATCGACCGGATGTTGATGGCCCTGACGGGGCTCGGAATTCGGGAAACGATCCTCTTCCCGTTGGTCCGCCCCGAGTAGTCGGGCCCGGCTCCGCCGGGCCGTAACGGCATCCTATTGACGCGGCGAGCGGCGCGCGGGTTATTGTGCTCTCGTTAAGCAGGAGCGCCCTGCTCGAAAGGAATGTGGGACGTGGCCAAGCAGATCATTCACAAGCTGGTCGATGACCTGGACGGCGGGGACGCTGACGAGACCGTCAAGTTCGCCCTCGACGGCGTTCAGTACGAGATCGACCTGTCGAAGGCCAACGCCGCTAAATTGCGCGACGCTTTTGCCGCGTACGTGGGCGCTGGCACCAAGGTCGGTCGCGGCGGCGTCGTGATCGGTGGGCGTGCCGCCCGCGGTCGGGGTGGCGCGACCGCCGATCGGGAGCAGAACAAGGCGATCCGGGAGTGGGCCAAGAAGTCCGGCAAGGACATCTCGGACCGGGGTCGTATCCCGCAGGAGATCGTCGACGAGTACCACGCGAAGCGCTGATCCGTCAGCGACCTGGTGGCTCTTCCGCCACCGCAGGCGACACCGACGCCGGGCCGGAGCACCTCTCCGGGCCGGCGTCGCCGTATCCGCCGACGCCCGTCCGGGGACCGGGAAGCATTCGGCACCCGGCGGCGTTGTCCACAACCAGTGGAACAGCTGTCCACAACCTGTGGACAACCTTCCTCAGGGCCCGGCGCGGCGTTCGTCGCGACCTCCGGCCCACCCCCTCCGAGCCCTCGGAGCGCCTCCACGGCGCTTCCAGAGCCCGGATCGGGCTTCTGTCACGCCAGTCGGATTTCGCTCTGCGCGTAGCGACAGGGCTACCGGAACACCTCCTGAGCGCGGACGGTTGTCCAAAACGACGTGGAACCGACCCAGAGCAGAGACACACGACCTCAGCTGAGTCGGTGAACGACGATAGAGTAAGGAGGCACGGACGCCCGTCCCGGACGTTCGTGCACCGGCCCCGCCAAGATCTTGACCATCAAGGCGCACGGCACGTGAGGAGCACGAGGGCATGTTCGAGCGGTTCACCGACCGAGCGCGACGGGTTGTCGTCCTGGCCCAAGAAGAGGCCCGGATGCTCAACCACAACTACATCGGTACGGAACACATCCTGCTGGGCCTGATCCACGAAGGTGAAGGCGTCGCGGCAAAGGCCCTGGAGAGCCTCGGCATCTCCCTGGAGGGCGTCCGCCAGCAGGTCGAGGAGATCATCGGCCAGGGCCAGCAGGCGCCGAGCGGGCACATCCCGTTCACGCCGCGGGCCAAGAAGGTGCTGGAGCTGTCGCTGCGCGAGGCGCTGCAGCTCGGCCACAACTACATCGGCACGGAGCACATCCTGCTCGGGCTGATCCGTGAGGGCGAGGGCGTTGCCGCCCAGGTGCTGGTCAAGCTCGGCGCCGACCTCAACCGGGTCCGCCAGCAGGTGATCCAGCTGCTTTCCGGCTACCAGGGCAAGGAGCCTGCCGCGGCGGGCGCCACGCCGGGTGAGGCCGCGCCGTCGACCAGCCTCGTGCTGGACCAGTTCGGCCGCAACCTGACTCAGGCCGCCCGCGAGGGCAAGCTCGACCCGGTCATCGGGCGCGAGAAGGAAATCGAGCGGGTCATGCAGGTGCTCTCCCGCCGTACCAAGAACAACCCGGTCCTGATCGGTGAGCCCGGCGTCGGTAAGACCGCCGTGGTGGAGGGGCTTTCCCAGAAGATCATCAAGGGCGAGGTGCCCGAGACTCTGAAGGACAAGCAGCTCTACACGCTCGACCTGGGTGCGCTCGTCGCCGGTTCCCGCTACCGCGGTGACTTCGAGGAGCGCCTCAAGAAGGTGCTCAAGGAGATCCGCACCCGCGGCGACATCATCCTGTTCATCGACGAGATCCACACCCTGGTGGGTGCGGGTGCCGCCGAGGGCGCGATCGACGCCGCGAGCATCCTCAAGCCGATGCTGGCCCGTGGCGAGCTGCAGACCATCGGTGCCACCACCCTCGACGAATACCGCAAGCACCTGGAGAAGGACGCCGCTCTCGAGCGCCGCTTCCAGCCGATCCAGGTGGGTGAGCCGTCGCTGGCGCACACCATCGAGATCCTCAAGGGCCTGCGTGACCGCTACGAGGCGCACCACCGGGTGAGCATCACCGACGCCGCTCTCGTGGCTGCGGCGACGCTGGCCGACCGGTACATCTCCGACCGCTTCCTGCCGGACAAGGCGATCGACCTGATCGACGAGGCCGGTGCCCGGATGCGGATCCGTCGGATGACCGCGCCGCCAGACCTGCGTGACTTCGACGAGCGCATCGCCCAGGTGCGCCGCGACAAGGAGTCCGCGATCGACGCTCAGGACTTCGAGCGCGCCGCTCAGCTGCGTGACAAGGAGAAGCAGCTCCTTGGTCAGAAGGCTCAGCGGGAGAAGGAGTGGAAGGCCGGTGACCTGGACGTCGTCAGCGAGGTTGACGACGAGCAGATCGCCGAGGTTCTCGGCAACTGGACCGGCATCCCGGTCTACAAGCTGACCGAGGAGGAGACCTCACGCCTGCTGCGCATGGAGGACGAGCTGCACAAGCGCGTCATCGGCCAGGAGGACGCGGTCAAGGCGGTCTCGAAGGCGATCCGGCGTACCCGGGCCGGCCTGAAGGACCCGAAGCGCCCGTCGGGCTCGTTCATCTTCGCCGGTCCGTCCGGTGTCGGTAAGACCGAGCTGTCCAAGGCGCTCGCCGAGTTCCTCTTCGGCAGCGAGGATTCCCTCATCCAGCTGGACATGTCCGAGTTCCACGACCGCTACACGGTCTCCCGGCTCGTGGGTGCCCCTCCCGGCTACGTCGGTTACGACGAGGGCGGGCAGCTGACCGAGAAGGTGCGGCGTCGGCCGTTCTCGGTGGTCCTCTTCGACGAGATCGAGAAGGCCCACCCGGACGTGTTCAACACGCTGCTCCAGATCCTGGAGGACGGTCGGCTCACCGACGGTCAGGGTCGAATCGTGGACTTCAAGAACACGGTCATCATCCTGACCACCAACCTGGGCACCCGTGACGTCGCCAAGGCGGTGTCGCTGGGCTTCCAGCAGTCGGAGGACTCCGAGTCCAACTACGACCGGATGAAGCAGAAGGTCAACGACGAGCTCAAGCAGCACTTCCGGCCTGAGTTCCTCAACCGGATCGACGACACCATCGTCTTCCACCAGCTGCGTCAGACCGAGATCCTCTCGATCGTGGACATCATGATCCAGCGGATCGAGGGCCAGCTGCGCAACAAGGACATGGGTCTGGAGCTGACCGACAACGCCAAGAAGTACCTGGCGGCGAAGGGCTTCGACCCGGTGCTCGGTGCACGTCCGCTTCGTCGCACGATCCAGCGCGACATCGAGGACAACCTCTCCGAGCGGATCCTGTTCAACGAGCTGACCCCGGGTCAGATCGTCGTGGTGGACTGCGAGGGCGACCCGAACGACATCGACAAGTCCAAGCTCGTCTTCCGGGGTGCCGAGAAGCCGGTCGAGGTTCCGGACGCCGTTCCGGCCGACCTCGGTGGCACGGCCGCCGGCACTGCGGCAGCGGCGACGGACGAGGTGGCGTAACAAGCAGTAAGAAGGCGGGGCCCGGTGGCGTGAGCCACCGGGCCCCGCCTTTCTTGCGCTACCCCCACAGGTCACCCGAGCCCGCCGCGCCTGCCCGTGCCTGCCGTGTCTCTCTGCGCCGCGCCACGCAAGATCCGCGCAACATCAGGGAAAGTGCTGCCTCACGACGTCCGGAGGCAGCAACTTCCCTGATGTTGTGGGCGGAGTGCGGCTGGCGGCCCGGCGTGGCGCGGGGCCGTCCGCGCGGCGGGGCGCGGCCCCGCGGCGGGCGGGGGCAGGACAAGACAGGGTCAGGGCGGGGTGGGTCAGGTGGTCAGCTCGGCTGTCGGGTGGGACGGGCCGTCGCCGACGAGGCGGAAGCTGTCGGCTCCGGCCGCTTCGACCAGCCCGTCCTGCACCAGGCCGGCCAGGGCTCGGGCACGTTGGACGTCATCGGTCCAGACCTGGTCCAGGCGCTGGTGTGGGACCGGCCCGGTGGTCTCCCGGAGCACCCCGAGCAGGAGACCGCGTACCTGTCGGTCGGTGCCCGCGTACCGCTGGGGTCGCCGGGTTGGCCCTGCTGGCGCCTCCTGGCCGGAGGCCCGCCAGGCGCAGACCGACTCGACCGGGCAGGCGGTACAGCGCGGTGACCGGGCTGTGCAGATCACCGCGCCCAGTTCCATGAACGCGGCGCTGGCGAGTGCCGCGGCGGCCGGTTCCACCGGGAGCAGCTCTTCGGTGGCGACGAGGTCGGCTGGCCGGGTGACCGGTCCGGCGTCCGGCTCGCCGGCCACCGCCCGGCAGACCACCCGGCGAACGTTGGTGTCGACCACCGGGTGCCGCTGCCCGTACGCGAAGGTGGCCACTGCCCGCGCCGTGTAGGTGCCGACCCCGGGCAGTGCCAGCAGTTGCTCCAACCGGTCCGGCACCTGGCCGCCGTGCCGGTCCACGATCGCGACCGCGCATTCTCGCAGCCGAACTGCCCGACGGGGGTAGCCGAGACGTCCCCACATCCGGATCGCCTCGGCCGGGGTGTCCGCGGCCAGCGCCGCCGGGTCCGTCCAGCGGGAAAGCCATGCCTGCCAGGCCGGCACCACCCGGACCACGGGGGTCTGCTGGAGCATGACCTCGCTGACCAGGATGGCCCACGGGGTGACCCCGGGTGCACGCCACGGCAGGTCACGGGCGTGTTGCTGGAACCAGCGGCTGACCAGGGGGGCGAAATCGGGTTGAGTCATGGCGCCGTCGATGATGTCACGCCTGGCGATCCCGCTGGATGGGCGGCTCGGGCGGGGTGCCGCGGCTGCGCCTGACGGATCGGAGAGAATGCCCGGATGAACGAGCTCGCGATCACCGTCATCGGTCGGGACCGGCCGGGCATCGTGGCCGACGTCGCCGAGGTCCTCGCCCGACTGGGTGCGAACCTCACCGACAGCACGATGACGCGCCTGCGGGGGCATTTCGCGATGACCCTGATCTGCACCGGGCCGGCCTCCGCCGAGGTCGAGGCCGCGTTGGCGCCGCTGGCCGCCGAGGGGCAACTGCTGGCGACGGTACGCGCGGTCACGCCGGACGGCGAGGTGCCTGCGGCGGGTGAGCCGTACGTGATGGCCGTGCACGGTTCGGACCGGATGGGCATCGTCGCGGCGATGACCCGGGTGCTGGTCGACGCCGGCGGAAACGTCACCGACCTGAGTACGCGGTTGGCCGGGTCGCTCTACGTGGTGCTGGCCGAGGTCGAGTTGCCGGCTGGTGTGGCCGACACACTGATCGACCGGTTGCACCGGACGGCTGCCGAGCTGGGCGTGGAGGTCACCCTCCGGCCGGCGGACCCGGATCTGTTGTGAGCAGCGAGGAGAACGGGCCGGACGTCGAGGCGTATGTCGGTCTGGGCGACTGGACACCCGAGTCGCTGGTCGTGCCCGGTGAGGTGCGGCCGGTTGTGTCGGCCCCTCATCCGGTGTTGAGTCGGGCCGCCGAGGGGGTCGATCCGACCGCGAAGGAGACCGTCCAGCTCGCGGCCGACCTGGTGGCGACGATGCGGGTGTCGCCGGGCTGCGTGGGGCTGGCCGCGCCGCAGGTCGGGGTGGGTGCGCGTGTGTTCGCCGTCGATGTGACCGGGCACCCGAAGGCGGTCACGGTGCATGGCACCTTCGTGCTCTGCAACGCCCGGGTGGTTGAGGCGACGCGGTGGAAGCCGGGTCGGGAGGGGTGCATGTCGGTGCCGGACCTGACGGGGGATGTGAAGCGGGCCAGCCGGCTGGTGGTGGAGGGTGACCTGCCGGGCACCGGTGAGCCGGTCCGGTTGGTGACCGACGGCTTCGAGGCTCGGGCGTTGCAGCACGAGATCGACCACTGCGCGGGGTTGCTCTTCCTGGATCGGGTGGCCGGTGCGCACGCCGTCTACCAGCGCAAGGTCTACCTCTGATCGGTCGCCGGACGGTCGGCAGTTTTGTCCTGAGTGGAGAGTGGATCGGGTGCCCGCGGGCGGCCCCGGCGCGTCGCGCCGTACTGGCCGGGGGAGCGCGGCTACGGTGGGAGGCATCATGCGTCTGACGGTCGGCCCCCTGCCACCCGCCGTGTACTGGCGGCGTCGCGTCGTCGTACTCGGAGCGGGGCTACTTTTCCTGATTGTCCTGCTCTACTCGTGCACCCAGTCGGGTCGTTCCGGCGAGAAGCCGACCGCGGGGGCGACTTCGACGCCGACTTCCGCCGGCACGCCCGCTCCTGAGGGCCCGGTGCTGACCCCGGAGACCGGGGCTCCGCCGCCGCCCGCGTCCGCCGATCCGGCTGTGACGAGTCCGAGTCCCGCGATCACCAGCAACACACCTCCGCTGGGCGCGGCGGCCGGTTCGGAGGACGACGGCACCTGCACCGACGCGGAGATCAGCGTGGTCTCGTCGGCGAGCCCGACCTCGGTCCAGCGTGGGGCAGTGGTCGAGCTGCAACTCAAGATCAAGAACACGTCGGACCGCACGTGCAGTCGGAACGTCGGCGCCGACCTGCAGGAGATCTTCATCAAGTCCGGTGCGGAGAAGATCTGGTCGTCGGACACCTGCGGCAAGGTCCAGGGCTCGGACGTGCAGACCTTCACGCCGAACTTCGAGCGCGCCTACCAGGTGCCGTGGAACGGGCGGGACACCAGCCGGTGCGACGGTGCGCTGGCCGGCGGGCCGTTCCCGCCGCTCGGGTCGTACCAGGTGTTCGCCCGGGTGGGCACGAAGCTCAGCTCACCCGTGAAGCTCACCATCACCGGCTGAGCCGGGGTCAGACGTACCGTTCCAGGATGGATGCCTCGGCGAGCCGGGACAGCCCCTCGCGGACGCCTCGGGCCCTTGCGTCGCCGACGCCCTCGACGGCCTGCAGATCCTCCACTGTCGCGCCCAGCAGGCGCTGGAGGCTGCCGAAGTGCACCACCAGGCGGTCGACCACCGCGACCGGCAGCCGGGGCACCTTGGCCAGCAGCCGGAAGCCGCGAGGGCTGACCGCGGCGTCCAGCGCGTCGGACGCGGCCGGGTAGCCGATCGCCTTGGCCACCGCCACCAGGTCGATCAGCTCGGTGGCGCCGAGCAGGTCCAGCTCGACGAGTGCCTCGTCCAGGGTGCGTGACTTGCGGCCGATCGGGAGGTAGTCCCGGATGACCAGCGTGCGGTCGGCGTCCACGCCGGCCATCAGCTCGTCGAGTTGCAGGGCGAGCAGGCGACCGTCGGTGCCCAGCTCGACCACATAGCCGGCGATCTCGTCGGCGATCCGGCGAACCATTTCCAGTCGCTGCACCACGGCCACCGCGTCCCGTACGGTGACCAGGTCCTCGATCTCCAGTGCGGAGAGCGTGCCGGAGACCTCGTCCAGCCGGAGCTTGTAGCGCTCCAGGGTGGCGAGCGCCTGGTTGGCCCGGGAGAGGATGGCGGCCGAGTCGTCGAGCACGTGCCGCTGGCCGTTGACGTAGAGGCTGATGATCCGCATCGACTGGCTGACCGAGATGACCGGGTAGCCGGTCTGCCGGGCCACCCGCTCGGCGGTGCGGTGCCGGGTGCCGGACTCTTCGGTCGGGATGGACGGATCGGGCATCAGGTGCACGGCCGCCCGGACGATCCTGGTGCCGTCGCTGGAGAGCACGACCGCGCCGTCCATCTTGCACAGCTCGCGGACGCGCGTCGCGGAGAACTCCACGTCCAGCGGGAAGCCCCCGGTGCACAGGCCCTCGACGACCTTGTCGTAGCCGAGCACGATGAGCGCGCCGGTGCGGCCGCGCAGGATGCGCTCCAGACCGTCGCGTAGGGCGGTGCCCGGGGCCATCAGGGCGAGATTGGCCCGCAACGGGTCCCCGGCGCTCCCGGCGGCTCCCGCAGTCACGCTCACGCTGATCGGGCGGGCGGGCGAGCCCACGGCGCCGGTGCGGGCCTGGGGCGGCGCGCCGGCTGGCTTGGTGGTTTCGCGGTCGATCGGCACGGGCACAGTCTACGGACTGCCGTGCGGTGGGTGCTGTCGTGGTTACTGTGATGTGTCACGATGCGGCCCTTCCAACCGATTCCCGCTTGCGACGTGCTGTCCGGTATCGCCGTCTCCGTCGGCACGGTGCGTCACTCGGCGGACGCGCGGGCCGCATGGTGCAGTGCCGAACGGACGTCCGTGACCTCGGTCACCCGCATGTGCTCTGGGCCGGCGCCGGTGCTGGCCGGCCCGCAACCGGTCGGCACCAGGGCCACCTTGAACCCCAGCCGGGCCGCTTCGGCCAGCCGGCGCGGCACCGCCCCGACGCGGCGCACCTCGCCGGTCAGACCCACCTCACCGATCGCCACCAGGTGCGGCGCGATGGCCAGGTTGAGCCCGCCGGAGGCGACCGCCAACGCGACCGCCAGGTCGGCGGCCGGCTCCACCACCCGGATCCCGCCCACAGTGGCGGCGAAGACCTCCCGGTCGTGCAGGGTCAGCCGCTCGGTGCGTCGTTGCAGCACCGCGAGCACCATCGCCAGACGCGCCGAGTCGAGGCCGGAGACGGTGCGTCGGGGAGAGCCCGCCACGGTCGCGCCGATCAGGGCCTGGACCTCGGTGACCAGGGCCCGCCGCCCCTCCATGGCCACTGTCACACAGGTGCCCGGGACCGGCTCCGCGTAGCGGGTCAGGAACAGCCCGGACGGGTCGGCCAGGCTGCTGATGCCACCCTCGTGCATCTCGAAGCAGCCGACCTCGTCGGCCGCGCCGAACCGGTTCTTCACGCCGCGCACCAGGCGGAGCGACGAGTGCTTGTCGCCCTCGAAGTGCAGCACGACGTCGACCAGGTGCTCCAGCACCCGGGGCCCGGCCACCTGGCCGTCCTTGGTGACGTGCCCGACCAGCACGGTGGCGATGCCCCGCTCCTTGGCGACCGAGACCAGCGCGGCGGTCACCGCGCGCACCTGGGTCACACCACCGGGCACGCCCTCGGTGCCGGTGGTCGAGATGGTCTGCACCGAGTCGAGCACCAACAGGCCCGGCTTGACCGCGTCGAGGTGACCGAGCACCGACGCCAGGTCGCTCTCCGCAGCGAGGTAGAGCTGCTCGTGCAGGGTGCCCATCCGTTCGGCGCGCAGGCGCACCTGGCTGACCGACTCTTCGCCACTGACCACCAGTGAGGGGCTGCCGGCACCGATCGCCCAATGCTGCGCCACATCGAGCAGGAGGGTCGACTTGCCGACACCGGGCTCGCCAGCGAGCAGCACCACGGCACCGGGGACCAGGCCGCCGCCGAGCACCCGGTCGAGTTCGCTCACCCCGGTGGGCACGGCGCGGGCCGGAGCGGCGCTGATGGTGGCGATCGGCCGGGCCGGCTCGGTCGGCATCCGGGAGCTGACCACGCGACCGGAGACGGTCGGGCCGGTCACCGTGCTCTCGACCACCGCGCCCCACTCGCCGCACTCCGGGCAGCGCCCCACCCACTTGGGTGGCTGGTGCCCGCAGGCGTCGCACTGGTAGGCCGGACGCGGCTCGCGGGCGGCGGACCGGCCACGGGCGGCGCCGGCGGTGCCGCCGCGCGAAGGGGTCGATCGGGAGGTGGTCACATCAGGACGCTAGCCCTCGCGTACGACGAAAACACCCCGGCGTGGTGGTCACCACGCCGGGGCGTTTGTCGATGTGGGTTCGGGTCACTCGTGGGTGGTGCCACCCTCGTCGCCCTCGTAGCCGCCCTCGCGCTCGATGATCGGCGAGGGGGGTGCGGCCGGAGTGAGCGGCACCGCGATCGGCGCCTGGCCGGTGACCGTGTTGCCGTTGCCGAAGTCGAAGGTCACCAGGACGTTCTGCCCGGAGCGCAGCGCCTCGGTCAGACCGACCAGCCGGAGCTGGGTGGTGGCCTCGGAGTTGAACTGCACGTAGCTCAGCGGGGCCAGCTCGATCCGGGCCGGCGTGCCCGGAGCGGAGGGGCTGGCCGAACCGGACGCCCGCGCCGACTCCGGGGCGGACGGGGTGGCCGAGGACGACCCGGTCTCGGAGGGGGTCGCCGATGGGCTGGCCGAGCCGGACCCGGAGGTCGACGGGCTGGCCGAGCCGGAGGGAGACGGGCTCGTGGAGGCGGACTCCGAGGCGGACGGCGACGGGCTCGCCGAGCCGCCGCTGATCACCAGCTCACGGGCGCTCTCGGTGGTGACGGTGACCGTCACCGTCTCCTTCGAGTCGTTGTAGATCACGGCGCTGAGCCCAGCGTCCTGGCCGGCCTTGTAGCCCTCGGTGCCCGGGTAGTCCACGAGCAGGCCACGCACGGAGAAGGAACCGTTGTTGGTGGTGAGGCTGACGCCCTGGACCGACGCCTCCTTGGTGGCGGTCTCGGCGATCTGTCCGGTGCCGCAGCCGGACGTCAGCAGACTGGCCGCCGCAATTCCGGACAGCAACAGGGCCGCACGCCGGGATCCCCTGATCGAGCGCGTCACGTCGGTCCTCCTCGTCACAATCCCCACCCGGGCCGCACGCCGGGCACGGTGGCCATACCCGCGCAGACCGCGCTCCAGGGTAGTTGGGACTGATCGAGGCCCGCACGCGGACCCGGCAATGCCACCTGCCCGGGTGCCGTTCACACCACCCGACCGCTCGCGACCAGCAGGACCACGTCGATGAGGGCCACCAGCATCACCGCCCGGAAGGCCGACACCGGCCGCCGGCCGGCCCGGACCGCCGAGCGCCCGGCGTACCAGCTCAGCGGTGGCACCACGGCGGCCGTGACGACCGCCGCCACCCCGATCGCCGACGGCGGCCCGGGTGGCCCGAGGACCAGGGCCGCGGTCGCCGCGAGGAGCAGGCCGGCGGCCGCGATCCGGCTGCCGGCGGCGCCCAGCCGGTGCGGCAGGCCGCGCACCCCGGTCCGTGCGTCGTCGGCCAGGTCGGGCAGCACGTTGGCGAAGTGCGCCCCGGCCCCCAGGCAGGCCGCCGCGACCAGCAGCCAGGCGGGTGGGGTCGGCTGCCCGGGCAGCGCCAGCACCACGAAGGCGGGCAGCGCGCCGAACGAGACGGCGTACGGCAGCACCGAGAACGCGGTGGCCTTGAGCGGCCAGTCGTAGAGCAGCGCCGAGACCAGTGCGACGGTCAACCAGAACGCCGCAGTGGGGTTCGTGGTCAGCGCCAGCAACGGACAGGCCACCGCGGCCACCGCCGCGGCCCAGGCCGTGGTGCGCCGACCGACAGCGCCGGCGGCGACCGGTTTGTCGGTACGCCCCACAGTGGCGTCCCGCTCGGCGTCCAGCGCGTCGTTGGTCCAGCCGACGGCGAGCTGGCTGGCAAGAACGGCGAGCACGACGGACACGATTCCGGTCGGCCGGTGACCCACTCCCCAGGCCAACAGGCCGGAAACCGCGGTCACCGCTGCGGCCGGTTCCGGATGGCTCGCTCTGACCAGCCCTAACACCCTCGACGACATAAGGGAAGTCTGGTCGTTACCGAGCAGTCGTGCCACGCTCGGTGCCATGCGAGACGTGGCTGCGTCCGCGGCGTCCACCGGCCCCCGGGTGCTGCCGCGTAACGATCCGCGCCAGTACGACGACCTGGCCGGTGAGTGGTGGCGGCCCGATGGCGCGTTCGCGATGCTGCACTGGCTGGCGGAGGCCCGCGCGGCGCTGGTGCCGCCGGCCACCCGTCCGGGCGCGCTGCTGGTCGATCTGGGTTGCGGCGCCGGTCTGCTCGCGCCGCACCTGGCCGGCAAGGGTTACCGCCATGTCGGGGTGGATCTGACTCGCTCGGCGCTGGTCCAGGCGGCCGAGCACGGGGTGCGCGTGGTCCAGGGCGACGTCACCGCCGTCCCGCTGCCGAGCGGTTGCGCCGACGTGGTCTCCGCAGGTGAGCTGCTGGAGCATGTGCCGGCCTGGCCGCGTGCGGTGGCCGAGGCGTGCCGTCTGCTGCGTCCGGGCGGTCTGCTGGTGTTGGACACCCTGAACGACACGGCGCTGGCCCGGCTCGTCGCGGTACGGATCGCCGAGCGGCTGCCGACCGTGCCACGCGGCATCCACGATCCACGGTTGTTCGTGGACGCCCGGGCACTGGTGGCCGAGTGTGCCCGGCACGGTGTCGACCTGCGGCTGCGAGGCATCCGTCCGCAGGTCGGGGGCATGCTTGCCTGGTTGCTGCGCCGGGCCCGCGCGACCCGGACGTCCGGTGCGACGTCCACGGGCCGCGCGCCACGCATCGTGCCGACCCGGTCCACCGCCGTGCTCTATCAGGGCCGGGGGGTCCGCAAAGGATAGTCCGGGCCTGGCGGGGGTATGGGACGCCGAGGAGGAGACGATATGACGGTGCAGGCGCTTGAGGCGGCCCGCCGGTTGGCGCCGCGGTTCGCCGCGCGTGCGGCGGACCACGACCGGGACGGTTCCTTCCCCGTCGAGGACTTCCGTGACCTGCGGGAGGCTGGCCTTTTCGGGTTGATGGTGCCCCGGGCACTGGGCGGCATGGAGGCCAGCTTCGCCGAGTACGCCGCGGTGGCCACTGAGCTTGCCCGGGGCAACGGCGCGACGGCCCTGGTGTTCAACATGCACGCCTCGGTGACCGGTGCCCTGGGCGCGGTCACCGAGGAGTTGGCCGAGGCGTTGGGTGTGCCGGACGAGGCGCTGGTCGCCCGGGACCGGCTGCTCACCGCTGCGGCTCAGGGCTCCTGGTACGCGGTCGCGATGAGCGAGCGTGGCGCCGGTGCCCGGCTGTCCCAGCTGACCACGGCGTACGAGACGACCGACGAGGGTTGGCATCTCAAGGGCAGCAAGACCTTCTGCTCCGGCGCCGGGCATGCCGACGGTTACCTGGTGGCGGCGCGCAGCGCGGCCGACCAGTCGGTGGTCTCGCAGTTCCTGGTGCCGGCCGGTGACGGGTTGACAGTGGAGCCGACCTGGGATGCGCTCGGCATGCGTGCCACCTCCTCGCACGACCTGCACCTGGACGTGACGGTTCCGGCGGACCGGCTGCTCGGCGGTGTGGAAGGGCTGGCGCTGGTGGTCGCCCAACTGATGCCGCACTGGCTGGTGGCCAGCTACGCGGCGGTGTACGTGGGGGTGGCCCGGGCGGCGATCGACGCGGCGGCCGAGCACCTCAACGCCCGCAACCTGGCCGGTCTGCCGGCGGTGCGGGCCCGACTGGGCCGGGCGGACGCGGCCACGGCGGCCGCCCAGCTGGTGGTCGCCGAGGCGGCCCGTCGGGTGGACGAGGCGCCGGGTGACGAGGAGACCAACCGTTGGGTGTGGCGGGCGAAGCTGCTCGCCGGCACCACGGCCGCCGAGGTCGCGGCGTCGGTGTTGGAGGCGGCGGGCACCTCGGCGACCCGACGTGGTCATCCGTTGGAGCGGCTCTACCGCGATGCCCGCTGCGGCTCGCTGCACCCGGCCACCTCGGATGTCTGCGCCGACTGGCTGGGCATCGCCGCCCTGGGCGGCGACCCGGACCGCGACGGATCGGCACCGCGTTGGTGAGCCGGCCCTGCGGGGCTCGCACGCAAGATAGGCCAGCCGAGGCGGCTGGTGGGACGGCCAGGGGGAGGACAGCATTTGACGAGAGGTGGGGATCGTGTCCGTACCAGTGATCGCGGGGCTCGGGATTGCACAGCCGCCGTCCGCTTCGCAGGACGAGTTGTGGGAGGGCTACTTCTCCCGGCACTTCACCGGCACCACCAGGTCGTTGGCCCAGCGGATCTTCGCGCACTCCGGGGTGACCCGGCGTCAGGCTGCGGTCAACCCGCTGTTGGAGGACGTGTCGGACTGGCCGACCGAGCGCCGGATGCGTCGCTATCAGGTCGAGGCGCTGCCGTTGGGCAAGGAGGCGGTGGGCCGCGCGTTGACCGCAGCCGGCTTGGACGCCGGCGACATCGGGCTGTTCATCGTCTGCTCCTGCACGGGCTACGCCACCCCCGGGCTGGACATCCTGCTCGCCCGGGACCTCGGCATGGCCGCGGACACCCAGCGGATGTTCATCGGCCACATGGGCTGTTACGCGGCGATGCCGGGCCTCGGTGCGGCGAGTGACTTCGTCACCGCGCGAGGACGACCGGCGCTGCTGCTCTGCGCGGAGCTGACCAGCCTGCACATCCAACCGTCGAGTGCCAGGGTGGACACCCAGCAGATCGTCTCCCACGCGCTCTTCTCGGATGCGGCGGTCGCCGCCGTGGTCACGCCGAGTGGCCCGGGGTACGCGTTGCGCGAGGTCACGTCCGTCACCGACACCTCGACAGCGGACCACATGACGTGGGACGTCACCGACGCCGGTTTCCGGATGGGGCTGTCACCGAAGGTGCCGCAGGTGCTGTCGAGGCACGTCCGTGCGCTGGTCGACGATCTGCTGGCCCGGCACGGTCTCACCAGTTCCGAGGTGGACGGCTGGGCGGTGCATCCGGGCGGGCCGCGGATCCTCAACGTGGTGGAGCGTGAGTTGGCGTTGCCGCCGCAGGGTCTGGCGGCGTCCCGGGCGACGCTCGACGAGCACGGCAACTGCTCGTCCCCGACCGTGCTGCTGATCCTGGACCGGCTGGGCCGTGCGACTCCTGCGGCTCGACGTGTCGTCATGTTGGCGTTCGGTCCCGGCCTCACCCTGTACGCCGCTCTGCTCGATCGACAGGACTGATCACCTCCTCCTCCGGCCGGTACGCTCGCTGAATGGATACGACGGCGGACGACCGACTGCGCTCGGCCGTCCTGGTGGGTGCCGCGGTGGCCGTGCTGGCCGTTGGTGGCTGGTGGTGGCAGGCCGCCGCGCCCGCCTCGACGGCCAGGTCGGCTGCTCCTTCGGAGACCGTCCCGTCCACCGGGCCGAGTGTGAGCACGGCGCTGGAACGCGCCCTGGTCACCGGGGCGCCCGGTGAACGGCTGACGATGCGGGTGGACGCGAGCGGCGAGGTCGTCAGCATCCCGGAGGGCGTACGGACGGAGATCGACCCGGAGACCGGCAAGATCGTCGACATCGACGGCAATCTCGCTGCCCTCTTCTTCGGGGATGATCTGCCCTCGTTCCGCGACACCGTTTGGCAGGAGCGGGCGACACTCGCTCCGGGGCAGAGCGTGGTCCGGCAGGCAGCGGGCGACAGTGGCCGTCACCTCCTGCAATACCGGTGCACCAGGCCGGGCGCCATGCTGGTGAGCGTCTCCGGGGCCGGGCTCGCCGGGCCGTCCCAGATCGACTGCGACGGCACGGTCGCCAGCGCCGAGGTGCTGGCGCACGGCAGGCCGTTCCGGGTGTCGCTGTCGGCGACGGGTGAGCGGGAGATCGACGTGCAGGCGCAGCTCGTCTTCCTGCCCCGCTAGGCCGCCAGGCTGCGCTCGGGCGCGTCGCGCCGCACTCAACGCGCTGAGCCGCGACCAGGCCGCCCAGGCGGTGAGCTGCGCTCAGGCGCCGAGGGCGGTCAGCTCACCTCGGTAGGTGTCCACCGGCCCCAGGTCGGGCAGCACCAGGGTCACCGTGCCGGCGCGGTCGACCAGCAGGGCGGTGGCGACGCCGGGGCGGGCCGGTTGGCCCAGGAACGAGCGCAGCCCTCCGGCTGGGTCGGCCAGCGCCCGGACCTGCGGTCGGTTGGTCGGTGGGGCTGGCGCCGTCCGGCCGCCGCTGACGGTCACCACGGAAACCCCGGCGGGCGCAGCCGTCAGGGCGTCGGCGACGCGGTCCGGGCAGGGGCAGCCGTCCAGCAGGATGATCATGGCGGGCAGCAGGCCGCGCAGTGGCACCGGCGCCTGGCCCGCGTCGACCAGGTCCAGTGCGGGCAGGGCCCGCCCGGCGAGAGTCGCGGGTGGCGAGTAGGGCGCCGGGGTCGGACGGTCGCTGCGGCTGGCGCGTGGCCAGGTGACCGCGACCAGGCCGGTCAGCGTGGTGAGGACCGCCACCAGCAGGACCAGCAGCGGTAGGCCCAGAGCGCGGCTGCGGGGCAGGCCGGTGGCCCTGCGGAGTTCACGGCGGATCTGGGCGGCCTCGGCGGCGAGCGCGGAGGCGTCGTCGGGAACCACGACACGGCCCCACTCGGGCGGCAGACCGGGCAGGCCGTCGGTCGGCCCGTGGCCCTCTGCGTCCGGCTTGCCCATCGGACCTCCTGGAAGCGTCTCGAGAGCGGAGTGCGGCTAGGTCTCCAGGGTCGCGCACCAGGGGCTCCTCCCGCTACACCTGGGCGCAGTCCCGCTGGCCGGGCTACCATGGGAGGAGCGCGTAGCCCTTGATCTCGACGTTCCGTTCACCCGTACCGGGCAGTCATTCGTTCGTTACGGAGCGTGTTCGAACCATTGGTTTGACCGCCTGTCAAGCTGAAGCAAGACCTCTCACAGGGCCCCTGAGCTGCGCCAATGGTCAGGACATCGGAGAGACATCAGTGCCTGACCGTGTTACCCTAGACACAGCGAAAGGGGTTTCGAACCTATGGTTTTCAGTGTCGGCGAGACCGTTGTTTACCCCCACCACGGGGCCGCACTCATCGAGGCAATCGAGACTCGGATCATCAAGGGCGAGCCTAAGAAATACCTCGTCCTGAGGGTCGCGCAGGGTGACCTGACGGTCCGGGTGCCCGCCGAGAATGCCGAGATCGTGGGTGTGCGCGAGGTGGTCGGCGAAGAGGGCCTGGGCAAGGTCTTCGACGTTCTCCGGGCTCCGCACACCGAGGAGCCGACCAACTGGTCGCGGCGTTACAAGGCCAACCTGGAAAAGCTGGCCTCCGGCAACCCGCTGAAGGTCGCCGAGGTCGTTCGCGACCTGTGGCGCCGGGAGCGGGAGCGGGGCCTTTCCGCTGGTGAGAAGCGGATGCTGGCCAAGGCCCGCGACATTCTCGTCGGTGAGGTCGCGCTGGCTGAGAAGAGCACCAAGGACGAGGCGGAGACGCTGCTCGACAAGGTCCTCACCGAGGCCTAGTCCGCACAGCATCGTCGTACCCACTTCGTAGCAAAGAAACCACCGAGGACCGTGACGTGACCGCGCAGCTCAATCCGCGCGGTGACGTCGCGGTCCTCGTGCCTGCGGCGGGTGCGGGCGTACGTCTCGGCCCCGGCCGACCCAAGGCACTGCGCCTGCTCGGCGGCGAGCCGCTCCTCGTGCACGCCGTGCGACGGCTGGCCGCCGCACCGTCGGTGCACACGATCGTGGTGGCCGCGCCGGTCGCCGAGGTGGCGGCCGTCCGTGAGCTGCTGGCCCCGGTCGCGCCGGTGATCGTGGTGGCCGGCGGCGCGGAGCGACAGGCGTCGGTGGCCGCCGCGCTGGCCGCGGTGCCCGCTGGCCCGACGATCATCCTGGTGCACGACGCCGCCCGCGCGCTCACGCCGCCCGAGCTGGTCGAATCCGTCGCCGCGGCAGTCCGGGACGGGCGTGACGCGGTGATCCCGGTCCTGCCGGTCGTCGACACGATCAAGGAGGTCGGCGCCGACGAGGTGGTGCTCGGCACCGTCGACCGTTCCGCCCTGCGCGCGGTGCAGACCCCGCAGGGTTTCCGCCGGGCGGTGCTCAGCGCCGCGCACGCCGCAGCCGGTGACTCCCTCACCGACGACGCCGGTCTCGTCGAGAAGCAGGGCGTGACGGTGACCTGCGTGCCGGGCTCGGAGTACGCAGTGAAAATCACCCGCCCGTTCGACCTGGCTCTGGCGGAGCATCTGCTTGCCGCCGGCGGTTGACGCGTACGCTCTGATCATGATCGTTCCCCGGGTGGCCATCGGCACCGACGTGCACGCGTTCGAGCCGGGTCGGCCCTGCTGGGTGGCCGGGCTGCTCTGGCCCGACCAGGACGGCCTTGCCGGGCACTCGGACGCCGACGTGGTCGCGCACGCCGCCTGCAACGCGCTGCTCTCCGCCGCCGGCCTCGGTGATCTCGGCTCCGTCTTCGGGGTGGGTCAACCAGAGTGGGCCGGCGCGTCCGGTGTGGCGCTGCTGACCGAGACGGCCCGCCGGGTGCGGGCCGCCGGCCTGGAGATCGGCAACGTGTCCGTGCAGGTCATCGGCAACCGTCCCAAGATCGGCAAGCGTCGTGCGGAGGCGCAGGAGGTGCTCTCCTCCGCCGTCGGCGCCCCGGTCACCCTGTCCGCCGCGACCACCGACGGGCTCGGTTTCACCGGCCGCGAGGAAGGGCTCACCGGCATCGCGGTGGCTCTGGTGTACAACGCGCCGGCCGCCTAAGCTCGCCGCGATGTCCAGCGATCCCGCTCCCGACCAGTCCGCCGCCGACGGCTACGTCCAGCGCGCCCAACTCCTCGCCGAGCTCGGCCGCCACGACGAGGCGGCCGGCGAGCTGACCTACGGGCTGGCCCTCCAGCCGGACGACGTGGATGCCCTCACCATGCTGGCCCGGGTGCACCTGGCCGCCGACCGTCCGGCCGAGGCGCTCACCGCCGCGGACACGGCCGTGGCCGCCGCACCGGAGGCGCTCCCGCCGCTGGTCGCCCGGGGCATGGCCCTGGCCGATCTGGAGCGCTACGCCGAGTCGGCTGCCACCGCAGACCGGATCCTCGCCCTCGGCCCGGCCGACGCGTACGCCCAGCGCAGCGCGGCGGCGATCCTGGCCGGCGCCCGTAACGGGCAGCCGGCGCTGAACGCGGCCTGGCGCGGGGTCGAGCTTGCCCCGGAGGAGCCGCAGGCTCATCTGGTGCTCAGCCTGGTCGCCGCCCGGCTGGACCTGTTCGACCTGGCCGAGCGGGCCTACCGGGAGGCGTTGCGGCTCGACCCGCGCCTCGCCGAGGCCGGGCACGAGGTCGGTGTCATGCGTCTGGAGCAGCGCCGCTGGTCGGAGGCGTTGGCGCACGTGGCGGACGCGGTGTCGATCAGCCCGAGCCGAGTCGACTCGCCGCGAACCCTCGCGTCCGGCCTGCACCGCCTGGTGCTCTACGGGGCGGGGTGGTCGCTGGTGGCGGCGGTGCTGGTCGCGGTCGCGGCGTCGGCGAGCGACGGGTTCTCCCGCATGCTGGCGGTGCTCGCCGCGCTCACCGGTGGGATCGTCGTCTGGCAGCTCGCGGCCCGGTTGCCCGGGCTGGCCCGGACCGTCCTGCCCGCCATGCTGCACTCTGACCGCGCGATGGCCCTGGCGGTCTACGCCGTGGCCGCCGCGCCGGTGCTGCTGCTGGTGTACGCGGTGATCGGCTCGCCATGGCCGCTGGTGCTGGCGATCGTCGCCACGGCGATCGCTGAGTTCGCCGTGTTCACCCGCACCGCGATCCGCTAGCCCTCTCCGGCAGCACCGCGACAGATCAACAAGCGTCGCCCAGCTCGCGCACGTCAGGGTTTCGCCGGAGCCCGCCCGCGTCGGGATCAAGCCTGACCGCCCAGAGCGGGTGGGCTCCGGCGAAATCCCAGCGCGACTAGACCGAACGCGCCCAGGTCCAGGCGTATCCCTCGTCCTCGCAGCCGGTGGCGGCGTCGCAGAGATCCAGGGGGCGGAACGTGTCGACCATGACGGCCAACTCGTCGAAGTAGTCCGCACCGATGGAACGCTCGGCTGCACCCGGCTGGGGACCGTGGGTGAACCCGGACGGGTGCAGGGAGATCGAGCCCTGCTCGATGCCGGAACCGCGCCGGGCCTCGTAGTTGCCGCCCGTGTAGAAGAGCATCTCGTCGGAGTCGACGTTGTGGTGGTTGTACGGCACCGGGATCGCGTCCGGGTGGTAGTCGACCTTGCGGGGCACGAACGAGCAGATGACGAAGTTGGGGCCCTGGAAGGTCTGGTGCACCGGCGGGGGCTGGTGGATGCGCCCGGTGATCGGCTCGAAGTCGTGGATGGAGAACGCCCACGGGTAGAGGTGCCCATCCCAGCCGACCACGTCGAACGGGTGGTTCGCGTAGACGTAGCGGGTCCAACCACGGCGGTGGCGGACCAGCACCTCGACCTCCTCACCGTCGACGAGCAGCGGCGAGTCGGGGCCGCGGACGTCGCGCTCGCAGTACGGCGAGTGCTCCAGGAACTGGCCGCGGACGGAGAGGTAGCGCTTGGGTGGGCCGATGTGCCCGGACGCCTCGACGGTGAGCAGGCGGACGGGCTGGTCACCGGTGGGCACCAACCGGTGGATGGTCGAGGTGGGGATGATGACGTAATCGCCGGCCACCGCGTCCAGCACCCCGAACGGGGACTCGACCCGCAGGGTGCCCGACTCCACGTAGAGGCAGTGGTCGCCGGTGGCGTCGCGGAACAGCGGTGAGGGGCGGTCGGCGAGCACGTAGCCGATCCGTACGTCGTCGTTGGCGAGCAGGTACTGCCGGCCGAGGACGGGGTCGGAGCCGCCGGTGTCCAGTTTGTGGGTGCGCAGGTGGCGGGGCTTGAGCGGCAGGTTCGGTGCCCGGGTGAACGCGGGCGGGGTGAACTCGTCGGCGGCCAGGATCGCGGTGGGCGCGTGCCGGTGGTAGAGCAGGGACGAGTCGGAGGAGAAGCCCTCCTGGCCCATCAGCTCCTCGGCGTAGAGGGTGCCGTCGGGCTGGCGGAACTGGGTGTGGCGCTTGCGCGGCACATCGCCGACGCTGCGGTAATACGGCATCTCGCCTCCCGATATGTTCCGTTCACCGATCAACCGCGTCCGATAATCGGACGCTGTTGTCCGTTCCTCGTAGCGTCCCGTACATTCTTGTTCCGTGTCAACGCAGGTGCCCGCACTCCTCGACGGCCTGGTGGACGACGCCGCCGTCTTCCCCCCGGGCAGCGCCACGCTGCCCGACGCGCTGACCGCCCACCGCCGGCACCGCGCAGCCTGGTACGCCGACCTGGTCGGCCCGCTGCTGATCCCCGCCTCGACAGTCTCGGCGGGCGAGCTGACTGGTCTCGTCGACCCGGGTGAGGGCCTGGTGATCGGGCTGATCGGTGACACCGGGATCGGGAACCTGCCGTACGCGCTCTCGTTTCTCGCCCCGGACGGCGTCACCGCCCGCCAGGTCGAGGTGGCCGTCGCCAAGCGCGGCGAGGACCCCCTGCCCGGCATCGCCGAGCTGCTGCGGCTGACCGATGCGCTGCCGGACGTCGAGGCCGTCTACGCCGAGCTGCCCCTGACCTTCGGGCTGATGGGCGCGCTGGACGCACTCGCCGCGGCCCGGAACGACGGGGTGCCCGTCGCGGCCAAGTTCCGCACCGGTGGCCTGGCCGCCGAACTCTTTCCCACGCCAGCCGAGCTCGCCGCCGTGATCTGCGCCTGCCGCGACCGGGGCCTGCCCTTCAAGCTCACCGCCGGGCTGCACCAGGCCGTCCGGCACCTGGATTCGGAGACCGGGTTCACCCACCACGGATACGCCAACGTGCTGGCCGCCACCCTGGCCGCCGCCGACGGCGACGGTGTGGAGGCGGTCGCCGAGTTGCTGACCGTGGTCGACCCACGCCCACTGGTGGAGCGGGCGACGACACGACTGGACCTACCGCGCCCACTGTGGGTGGGCTTCGGCTCGTGCAGCATCCTGGAACCACTGACCGATCTGATCCGGCTGGGGCTGGTGAACGGGGGCTACGACGCATGACCTGGGTGACCGGCGCTGACGGATCGCCGTACGGGGTGACGAACCTGCCGTACGGGGTGTTCCGGTCCGACGAGGGTCAGCCGCGGATCGGCGTACGGATCGGGTCCTGGGTGTTCGACCTGGCCGCCGCGGAGGCAGCCGACCTGGTGCTGGCCGCCGGTGCGCTGTGCCGGCCCACCCTCAACGAGTTCATGGCGCTGGGCCGTCCGCAGTGGACGGCGGTGCGGCAGCGCATCACCGAGCTGCTGACCGACCCGGCGCACCGACCCGCGGTGGAGCCGCTGCTGGTGCCCCTCGACGACGTGGAGATGCTGCTCCCGATCGAGGTGGCCGACTACGTCGACTTCTACTCGTCCGAGCACCACGCGTCGAACGTCGGGCAGATCTTCCGCCCCGGCCAGCCGCCGCTGCTGCCGAACTGGAAGCACCTGCCGATCGGCTACCACGGGCGGGCCGGCACCGTGGTCGTCTCCGGCACGCCGGTGATCCGACCGACCGGGCAGCGCGCCTCCGCCGAGGGCCCGGTCACGGGCCCGTCCGTACGCCTCGACATCGAGGCCGAGGTCGGCTTCGTGGTGGGCGTGCCCAGCCCGATGGGGCGTCGGGTGTCGGTCGACGACTTCGCCGACCACGTCTTCGGGGTGGTGCTGGTCAACGACTGGTCGGCCCGGGACATCCAGGCCTGGGAGTACCAGCCGCTCGGGCCGTTCCTCGGCAAGTCGTTCGCCACCTCGGTTTCGGCCTGGGTGACGCCGCTGGACGCGCTCGGCGACGCGTTCGTGCCCGCCCCCGACCAGGACCCGCCGGTGGTCGACTACCTGCGTGACGTGCCGCACCTGGGCCTGGACCTCCGACTGGCTGTCGAGTGGAACGGCGAGCAGGTCAGCGAGCCGCCGTTCGCCACCATGTACTGGACGCCGGCTCAGCAGTTGGCGCACCTCACCGTCAACGGCGCGTCACTGCGCACCGGCGACCTGTACGCCTCCGGAACCGTCTCCGGCCCGGACCGATCGCAGGTCGGCTCGTTCCTGGAACTGACCTGGGGTGGGGCGGAGCCGGTGAAGGTGGGCGACGAGAGCCGCACCTTCCTCGCCGACGGCGACACGGTGACCATCACCGCCACCGCGCCCGGCCCGGACGGCACCACCATCGCCCTCGGCGAGGTCAGCGGCACCATTCGTCCGGCCAACTGAACGGTCGCATTCCATCCGTCTCGTGCACGGGACCGGTCATCGCACAGCCCGTGCGATAACCGGCCCCGGTTGACCCGTTGATCGTCCGGATCCCGTTGCCTCGCCGCGCGATCCGGGCCGGGCTCCGCCCGGCTCTCAGCGGTGGGGCTTCCATTGCACACGGAGGTAACGACGATGCACGATCTTACGGGCGCAATCTGGCGTACCAGCAGCCGTTCGAACGACCAGGGGCTCTGCGTGGAGGTCGCGGACAACCTGGTTGACGTCCACGGTCTGGTCGCGGTCCGCGACTCCAAGGACCAGGCCGGCCCCACGCTCGCGGTCAGCCCGCCGGGGTGGACAGCCTTCATCGGCGCGATCCGGGCCGGTCGATTCGAGCACTGACCGGAGCATCGGCACCGGTCGACGACGTCCGGTGCCGAGC
Organism: Micromonospora sp. M61; assembly: GCF_018070245.1. Lineage (NCBI taxonomy): Bacteria > Bacillati > Actinomycetota > Actinomycetes > Micromonosporales > Micromonosporaceae > Micromonospora > Micromonospora sp. M61. The sequence goes on from NZ_JAGPYA010000023.1 coordinate 60,289, forward strand.
AACGGTCCAAACGGACAGCGCGGCCTCCGGGTGGTGGAAATTCCGTCCCGGGGGCCCCGTCCGGCCCTCACTCCGCGTACCGTCGGGGACACGGGAGGGTGGCATGTCGACGGTCGCGGTTACCGGGTTCATCGAGGCGCACGCTGTCGATGTCTGGCGTCTGCTGACCGACCTGCCCGGCCGTGCGGCCCGGCTGAGCGCCGCCGGCCCGATCGAGATCCTCACCCCGGGGCCGTTCGGCCCGGGCACCGCCTGGCGTGAGGAGCGCGCCCAGCCGGGCGGCGGCACGCTGAGCGAGGAGTTCCTGGTGGTGGAGGCAGTCGCTCCCCATCGGCTGGTTCTCTGTTCCTCCGGTGCCGGCGTGGATTACCGCATCACCTGGAGCCTGCGTCCGGTCCGTCGTCGCCGCCGGGGTTGCACGGCGATCACCGTCAGCCAGGAGGCGGCGCCGACCGACCCGTACGGTCGGGTGGTGGCGCTGCTGCTCGGCGGTCTCGCCGCGCGGGCGGTCGAGGTGGCGTTGCGGCGTGATCTCGCCGACCTGACCGTCGCGGCCGGCGTCCTCGGCTCGGTCGAAGCCGCCTGAGCGCCGACCCGTCAGATCCGCCCTCCGCGCGACCGTCGTCGCCGTGACCTGAGCGGGGTGCGGCCGGTTCCGCTGGGTAGGGTGCCGGTCGGAGGTGCGGCATGGGGTTCCCGAGGGGTCGACGACGGCTCGTGATGGCGGTCGCGGCGCTGCTCGCGATCGCAGCTGTCGCGGTCATCGTCCACCGGGTGCTCGCACCGGCGGAGGTGAGCACGCTGGCGCGGGGTGACTACCCGCCCCCGGCCCGACCGGCTGCCGGAGTGATCGGTCGGTTGCCGGTCGCCCCGTTGATCGTGGACGGGCGACTGCGGGTGTACGCCGCACACCGTCAGGTCTACGCCGACCGGCCGGTCGACGGGCGGTACCGGACCAGCCCGTACTGGTCGTACCGGCGCTGGCCCGCCGAGCTGACCGGGATCGTCGCCAGCGGCAGCACGGTGGTCAGCCGCTGGTCCGACGGCCAACTCGTCGCCCTCGACGCGCGGACCGGCGGCGTGCTCTGGAAGGCCGACGGTCCGAAGCCGGCCGCAAGCACGGCGGTGGTGCGACGTACCTGGGCGGCCCCTGTGTGGGACCCGCGCGGGCTCCAGCTCGCCGACCTCCCGGGCGGTCGAACGGTGCTGCTGGTCAGCGGGGACGCCCAGGCGCGCGGGGTCGAGTTGAGCGACGGCCGGGAGCTGTGGCGGGTCGACCTGCCGGGCAGGTGCCGCAGCGACGTCGGCACCAGCTCCTCGGGACAGCTGATCGGCCTGGACACCTGCGCCGGGCCGGCCACGATCGAGTTCCGGGACGCCGCGACCGGCGTCGTGCGCGAGCGCTGGCGACCGCCGGGTGGCCCGGACGAGTTGGTGGTGACTCCCATCGGCTGCCGTACCGGCCAGTCGGACTGCCTCGCCCTGCGGACCTCCGGTCCGGGTGACGAGGGCGGCCGGGGTTGGTTGCTCGGTGCTGGTGTGCCGGTCGCCGCCCCGGCGCTGGATCCGGCCGGCGCGGTGCTGGTCGGTGACCAGGCCGTTGTCGTGCTCGACGGGGTCGCGGTGGGCCGGTCGGCGGCCACCGGCACGGAGCTGTGGCGGTCCGAGGGCCTGGGTGCGGCCCGGGTGCTGGCCGCGCAGCCTGGCCGGGTGCACCTGCTGACCGAGGCGAACGACCTGGTGACGCTGGATCCGGCGACGGGTACGCAGTTGTCCCGCTTCCTGCTCAACGTCGGCTCGGACGGGACCGGCTGGGTCCCCGGGGCGGTGGCGGCGGCGGACGGTTACGTCGCTGTCGAACGACTCCGCAAGCCGGTCGACCCGGACGGTGACGACCAGCGCTACTACTACACCGGCGAAGCGGTGATCCTGGCTGCCACCTGATCGTGGCGTCTTCGGCACCTGAACCCTCGACCAGCCCATACCCTTTGTCCAGAAAGGGTAGGTTTTTCATGGTTCAGGTTTCCGGGAAAGGGGTCGGCGCATGGGTCGGACAGCAGCCAGCTACCTCGTGGGCGGCGCGCTCGCCGCGACCGCGAGCCTCGTGCTGGCGGTCCCGCCGGTGCTGAGCGTCGACCCCGCATCGGCGCGCGGGATCAGCGCCGTCCGGGCCGAGCCGTCGGCGGACACCGGCGTCACCTTCGAGATCCTGCCGGCGACACCGACACCGACACCGACCCAGCCTCCACCCACTCCCACGCCCGACCCTCCTCAACCCACGCCCAGCCACGGTGGTCAGTTGCCGGTCACCGGCCCGGGCGGGTCGACACTGTTGCTCGTCGGGCTGGGCGGGGGTCTGCTCCTCGTCGGTTGGCTCGCTGTCCGCCGGAGGCGGCCGGTCTGACCTGAGCCTCCGGCCAGGCCCGTGCGGCCTCCGGCCGGCGGCCTGTGCCCTCAGGCTGGCGGCCCGTGCGGTCGCCGGCGTGCTGTCAGCCGCCAGCGCGGATCCGCTCCCTCGGCCGGCCGGCTGGCGGCCGACCGGATCGCCGGGATCGGCGGACCAGCACCGCGAGGCCGGTGACCAACAGCAGGCCAGCGACGGCCGCCCCCACGGCCCAGCCGGACATGATCCGGCTGACGACGCTGCCCCGTTTTCCGACCTGACCCGCATCGGGGAACTGGACCTGCGCGGTGACGCTTCGCTTCACCAACCCGCTCTCCAGGTTCACCTCCGCTTTCCAGGGGCCGTTCGGCAACTCGACCGGGAATCGGGCGATGACCTGCCCGGCGTTACCCGGTGCCAGCGTGACGCCCTGCCCGATCGGGAAGGGGCCGGCCCGGCTGCCGGCTGGACCGTCGGTCAGGGAGACCGTGCCGGTCAGATCGAGGGCGCGGCCGCCGGTGTTGCGGACCTGGACGGTCACCGACGGGTCACCCTCCGGGCCGCGGGCGGGACGTACCTCACCGATCGAGAAGTCGGAGACCGGTTCGCCGCCGGGCCCGATGTCGAGGTACATCCGGACGCCGACCCGGTGGACCTGTGTCACCTCACCGCTGGCCCGGGGTGCCGAAGCGGTGGACGCCCAGATCACCCCGTACCTCTCGCCCTTCGAGGCGGTCTGCGGCACCGTGACGGTCGCCCGGACCCGGGCCTCGCCCCACGGTTGCAGTTCCAGCGCGCGCTGGTCGAGGGTGACCCAGGAGGTCAGCTCGTTCTCGGCACGACCCTCGCCGAAGCGGAACGCGGAGGCTTCCAGGGTCGCGGCTGCCGGATACACGTCGACGCGACGGGTCTCGTCGGTGCGGTTGACGATCAGCAGTTGCCGATTGATGGTGGTGCCCGGCGGTAGGTGGTCGACGACGTAGCGCAGCGCCCGAGGATCGGTGCGGCGGTCGGCCGGGGCTTCCAACAGCCGGATCCCGATGGCCCCGTCGTCCGACCCCACGTCCGGTTCGACCGCGCCGGCCCGGGTCGACAGACCCGGACCGGCGAGGCAGAACAGAGCGAGCGTGACCGCGATGGTCGACCGCCCCCGGGGGCTACGCCACCGAATGCGTCACCGTGCCGGTGTAGACGCCCGCGATGCTGTCCAGCGGGACGTTGACCACCAGGGTGGGGTTCCAGCTGGCGGTGTTGCCGCCGGTGCCGCCGCTGTGGGTGAACGCGGTGAGCGGGGTGGCGCTGGACAGCGGATCGGCGTCGCCGGCGGCCGCCTGTCCCGGCGTGAGGGTGCCGTCGCCGGTGGACGCCGTCGACGGGCCAGACCAGTAGTTGATCTCCTCCGGTAGGACCGTTTCGGGCGGTGAGCCACCGCCGGTCTGGAAGACCGTCGCCGTCACCGAGGCGACCCAGGACGCGTCGGTGGCGCCCCGGGAGTCGGTGACGGTCACCGTGCCGAGCTGGCCGGTGATGGTGCCGCCGGGGGCGCCGTCACCGAGGTCGGCGGCGGCCGGCGCGTCGATGTCGAGCGTGCCGGCGAGCACCTCGAAGGTGGTGGTCGTGGTGTCGGTCGGCGCGGCAGCGGCCGGTGCGGCGAGGACTCCCACCATCGCGGCGGCGGCCGCCCCGGCGAAACAGATCTTGGCAGTACGCACTGTTCGTTACCCCGTTTTCTCGAAGTGAGCCGGTGTGCGTCCTCGCACGACCGGCTACTTCGAAAGATAGGGGTAAAAACACCCTAAACAGGACAAACGCCCTCTTATGTCACTGGTTGGTCACACCAGGTCGACGCTCAGGTCAGCGCCGCCTCGGCGGCGGCCAGGAACGCGTCGTTCTCGGCCGGGGTGCCGATGGTGACCCGGACGCCGTCCCCGGCGAACGGCCGGACGATCACGCCACGCGCCTCGCACGCCTTGCCGAACGCCACCGCGCGGTCGGCCAGCGGGAGCCAGACGAAGTTGGCCTGACTCGTCGGCAGGTCCGGCACGAACTTGCGGACAGCCTCGGTGACCCGGTCCCGCTCGGCGACGACCAGGGCGCAGCGGCGCTCCATCTCGGCCGCCTGGGTCAGCGCCGCGAGCGCACCGGCCTGGGCCGCCGTGCTGCTGGAGAACGGCGTCGCCACCTTGCGGATCGCGGCGGCCACCACCGGCTGGGCGACCAACCAGCCCATTCGCAGCCCGGCGAGCCCCCACGCCTTCGACAGCGTGCGCAGCACCGCCACGTTGGGCCGGTCCAGGTAGTCGAGCCCGTCCGGCACCTCCGGGTCGGTGACGAACTCCCGGTACGCCTCGTCGATCACCACCAGCACGTCGTCCGGCACCGCGTCGAGGAACCGGTCCAACTCGGCCCGGCGCAACGCCGTACCCGTGGGGTTGTTCGGGTTGCAGACGAAAATCACCCGGGTCCGGTCGGTCACCGCCGCGGCCATCGCCGCCAGGTCGTGCCCGTGCCCGGCGTCGTTGGGCACCCGCACGCTGGTCGCGCCGCTGGTCGCCACGATGATCGGGTACGCCTCGAACGACCGCCACGAGTAGAGCACCTCGTCGCCGGGCAGGCAGGTGGCCCGGACCAGGTGCTCGGCCAGCGCCACCGAACCGCAGCCGGTGGCGATCCGGTCGGCGTCCACGCCGTACCGCTGGGCCAGCGCGTCACGCAGCGCGACCACGCCCATGTCCGGGTAGCGGTGCGAGGTGGTGATCGCCTCGGTGACCGCCTCCACCACGCCGGGCAGCGGCCCGTAGGGAACCTCGTTGCTGGCCAGCTTGATGGCCTCCGGCAGGCCCAACTCCCGAGCCAGGTCGGCAGGGCTGCGCCCCGGCACGTAGTTGGGCAACGCGTCCAGGTCGGCGCGGGTCAGCCGCAGCGCCGGCTGGTGACGTCCGGAGTCGGTCATGGGGTGTCTCCCGGGGGCTGGTCGCGGTCGTTCGAGGGGGCGGAAGCGGGGCGGTAGGGGACTTCGACGACCACCGTCTGCGCGCGCTTGTCGTGCAGCGCCTGGCGCAGAGGGTGGTCCCAGAGGGGGGACAGGGAATCGACGAATTGCAGCACCAGGCCGATCCCGGCGCAGTACCAGAGCAGCGTCGGCAGGCCCAGCGTGCTCCACCGGCTCAGCGCCCGGCCGAAGCCCAACGGCTGGTCAGCGGCCATCGGCACCGCCCGGATCCGCATCACCCGCTTGCCGACGGTCTGCCCACCGGCGGCCATGGCGGGCACCTCGAACGCCAGCCACAGCGCGGTGGCGATCAGCAGGATCACCACGAGGAGCGATCCTGCCTGCTCGCCGGGAACGGGCAGGCCCTCGGCGGAGGTGTCGCCGCGCGCGGCGCGCCGGAACAACTCCTGCCAGTACGGTGCCCACTCCTGTGCCCAGCGCCAGACGAACCAGCCGTTGACCACCACGTTCAGTGCGAGGAGGAGCGCGAGGTCGATCAGCCGCGCGGTGAGCCGGCGGCCGTAACCGGCCAGCCTGAGGCCGTGCGGCCGAGGCTCGGGCGGTCGTATCACCCAGCCGGGGTGACCAGCCGGAGGCGCCCAGCCGGGTTGACCGGCCGGGGGCGTCCCGGCGGACTGGTCACCCGGAGGGGCCCAGCCGGGAGGACCGCCCTGCGGACCCCAACCGGGCGGGCCGGCCTGCGGTCCCCAGCCCGGGCCGTGACCCGGCGGCGGGCCGTACCCCGGTTGTGGTCCGGGTTGTGGGCCCTGGTGTGGCGGCCAGCCGGGTGCGACGGGCCCCGGGGAGGTCGGACCGGAGGTTGGGGGCGTGGGCGGCTCGGGCGGCGTGACCGGCTCGGGCGGCGGTGGACCGTCCGGCGGGGTGGCGTCGACGGGAATGGGCGCGCCGAGCCAACCCTCGCCGTCCCAGTAGCGCCGGGTCTCGGTGTCGGCGGGGTCGACGTACCAGCCGGGTTGCACACTCACGAGGACACCTTAACGACGACCGTTTCGGCGAACTTGTCGTGGAGGCACTGCTGCCACGGCTTGTCCCAGAGCTGCCAGAGCCCATCGAGGTAGCTGCTCCCGGGGACCAGCGAGCCCGCCAGGTACTGCACCACCCACCGTCGCCCGGCCATTCCCCGGTTGAGCGTGCGGGTCGGGTCGAGCGGCACCACCCGCAGCTTCATGGCCTTCTTGCCGAGGGTCTGACCGCGGCGCTTGAGGTATTCCACGTGGTAGAGCCAGTAGAGCCCGAGCATCACCACGATGAGCCCGAACTGGAGCAGGATCATCGGCAGGAAGAAGTCCACGAGGAAGACGGCCGGGTCGGGTTCCACGAAGGTCCCGTCCGGGTTGGTCCGGGTCATCTCGCTGAACATGCGCAGCCACAGGATGACGAGGAACGGGCTGAACAACGCCAGCGACACGGCGGTCGCCAGCGCCGTGTCGATCAGCCAGGCCAGCAGCCGGTCGGCGAAGCTGGCCAGCGGCTGACCGCCCGGGCTCAGCGGCGGGGGCAGCGGGCCGGGTGGTCCGGCGTGCCACTGCGGCGGGGCGTAACCGGGTGGGGCGTACTGCGGCGGCGCGGCGTACCCCTGCGGGTGTGGTCCGGGCGGCGGCGCGACGGCGCCGGCGGCGGGCTGAGGCCCACCGACCGGCGGCGTCGGGTACGACGGAGGCTGCGTCACGCTCGCAAGTGTTACAGGTTGCCGCGGGCTTCCTGCTCCCGCTCGATCGCCTGGAAGAGCGCCTTGAAGTTGCCCTTGCCGAAGCCCAGCGAGCCGTGCCGCTCGATCAGCTCGAAGAAGACCGTCGGGCGGTCCTGCACCGGCTTCGTGAAGATCTGGAGCAGGTAGCCGTCCTCGTCCCGGTCGACCAGGATCTTGCGGGCCTTCAGCTCCTCGATCGGCACCCGCACGTTGCCGATGCGGGCGCGCAGCTCCGGGTCCTCGTAGTACGAGTCCGGGGTGTCCAGGAACTCCACACCGGCGGCCCGCATCGCGTCGACGCTGGCCAGGATGTCGTTGGTGGCGACGGCGATGTGCTGGGCGCCAGGCCCCTGGTAGAACTCCAGGTACTCGTCGATCTGCGACTTCTTGCGGGCGATCGCCGGCTCGTTGAGCGGGAACTTCACCTTGCGGGTGCCGTTCGCCACGACCTTGCTCATCAGCGCCGAGTAGTCGGTGGCGATGTCGTCGCCGATGAACTCCGCCATGTTGGAGAAGCCCATCACCCGCTTGTAGAACTCGACCCACTCGTCCATCCGGCCCAGCTCCACGTTGCCGACCACGTGGTCGACGGCCTGGAAGAAGCGCTTCGGCTGGATGCCGGCGTCGATCATCGGCTGCCGGTTCACGATCGGGCCACGGGCCACGAAGCCGGGCAGGAACGGCCCGGTGTAGCGGGACCGGTCGACCAGGGTGTGCCGGGTGTCGCCGTACGCGGCGATGGCGGCCATCCGGACCGTGCCGTGCTCGTCGGTCACCTCGTGCGGCTCGACGACGCTGGTGGCGCCCTGCGCGATGGCGTGCGCGTACGCGGCGTCGACGTCCGGGACCTCCAGCGCGATGTCGCTGACCCCGTCGCTGTGCCGGGCCACGTGGTCGGCGCCGTCGGCGTCCGGGCGCACCATGCCGGTCAGTACGAAACGGGCCGAGCCGCTGGTCAGCACGTACTGGGCGTGATCCCGGTAGCCCTGCTCGGGGCCTCGGTACGCCACGCAGGTCATGCCGAACGCGGTGGAGTAGTAGTGGGCGGCCTGCTTGGCGTTGCCGACCAGGAAGTGCACGTGGTCGAGGCCCCGGACCGGGAACGGGTCGTGGCTGATGTCGTGGTCGACTGCGCCGACGAGCCGGTCGACGTCGACGTCCTCGGTCGACTGGGGTCGGTCGATCGCCTGGGTCATGGTGGGCTCCCTCGCGTACCGGCCGGCCTTGTGGCCGCCGTGGTCGGTTCTTGTGGCGAGGATCGCTGGCCCGGCACCGGGTGGGCAACTGTTGACGGAAATGCTGGTCAGGTTGCGCATTCGGTATGGTTGGCACCCATGAATGGTGAGCAGAATGTACAGCTCGACGGGCTCGATGTGCGCTTGATCGAACTGCTCGCCGAGGAGCCGCGGATCGGGGTGCTGGAGTGCTCCCGTCGCCTCGGCGTGGCCCGGGGCACCGTGCAGGCCCGGCTGGACAAGCTGGTCGAGCGGCGGGTCATCGAGGGCTTCGGCCCGGAGATCTCACCGGCCGCGATCGGGTTCGGCGTGACCAGCTTCGTCACCCTGGAGATCAGCCAGCGGCACGGCCACGACCCGGTCACCGCCCACCTCGCCGCCATCCCCGAGGTGCTGGAGGCGCACACCATCACCGGCTCCAGCGACCTGCTCTGCCGGATCGTGGCCCGCTCCAACACCGACCTGCAACGGGTCATCGACCAGATCGTCTCGTCCGCGGGCATCACCCGGGCGTCCACGATCATCGCGTTGGCCGAGCAGATCCCCTACCGCACGCTTCCGTTGGTGCGGAGCGCCGTTCGGGCCGAAGGAAGGGCGCTCTAACACCTCCGAGCCCAGAAAGCGTGGCGACACGGCGGCGTGGGCGTACGGAAGATCCGTGATCGTGGCTACGGTGTGCGGTGTGGCGAAGGGGAGCGTGCGCGGTGGGCTGCTGCTCGGCCTTGCCGTGGTCGTCGCCCTCGCCGCGACCGGCGTGTGGAACCCCTTCCCCGGCCTGTGGGACTGGGTGGACCGCAGCGAACCCATCTCCGAGCCCGACGTGGTCTGGCAGCAACGGGTCGGCGGCACTCCGCGCAGCGTGACCATCGCCGGCGACTCCGTCGTGGTCGAGCAGCGCACCCGGGTGGAGGCCCGCAGCCTGGCCACCGGCACCCAGCTGTGGGAGCGCAAGGCGGACTGGTCGGCGGTCGCCGGCGGCGACCGTGACCCGGTCGTCGCCGTGGGCAAGCTCCTGGTCAAGGGGTACGAGCTGCTCGACCCGGCCACCGGGGTGACCCGGCGACGCGACGACGACGCGGTGGCCGTGTGGACGTACCGCAACCTGCTCCTCGACGCCCGCTGCACGGACGCCACCGACTGCACCCTGAGCGCCTGGGACCCGCGCGGCACCACGCCACTCTGGACGGCGTTCCTGCCCGGTGTGCACAGCGGCCTGCTCGCCGACAACCCTGGCCTGCGCGGCACCCGCCGGCTCACCAACACCCGGATCGACGACGGGGTGGCCGGGGCGGAACCCGCGCCACCGCTGCTCGGGTTCCCGGTGGATGGCCGCGTGCACGTGGTCGACACCGCCACCGGTCGTGTGTTGCAGAACGTCGAACCCGGCCGGGACGAGCGGCTGTCCGTGGTGGGGGGCCGGATGCTTCGGATCGCCGCCCGCTCCCAGGACGGCACCTGCTACTTCGCCATCTCCGCGCGGGACCCGGCGACCGGGCAGGAGGCCTGGCAGCGGGCCGGGGTCAACCTGCGCACCGCCGACTCCGCCGGCTGCGTGCAGCGCGAAGACCCGCAGGGCGCGCGGAACGTGCTGATCGGCGTCGGCCCGGACGGCCGCGAGGCGGTCATCGACGGGTACGACGGGCGACTGCTCTGGGTCGGCGGCTCGGGCACCAAGTTGATCGCGGTCGACGACCGCCTGGCGGTGTTCCGGGCGGCCGACAAGCGGTCGGTGGCCGCCCATGAGCTGGGCACCGAGAAGGTGCTGTGGACCCGACCCGCCAGCGGCAAGGCCGGTGCCGCGCTCACCCCGTATGCGGCGGTGGTCGCCGACGAGAAGCCGTCCCGGTTGGCCGCGCTGGACCCACGCACCGGCCGGGAACTGGCCGTCCTGCGCACCTCGGCGAACGCCCTCGCGGTCGGGTCGCAGGGCATGATCGTCGGCGAGGGGCGGGAGATCGGGTACGTCCGCTTCGGTGCGGCCGGGGGCTCGCCCGCCCGACCGCCCGGCGACGGCGGTAATCCCGCGCCGGGTGGCACCGGGCCGGGCGGGTCGAACAACGGTGACTGCGGGCCGAAGGGCGAACTCTGCCCCGAGCCGGACGGCGGCAAGGACGGCTGAGCGGGCGAGTCACCAGCGGATCCGGACGGCGGGGAGGCTCGGCGGGCCCGAGGCGATGAGAGCGGCGTCCCAGGACCCGCCCGGCGGGTGGGAGTGATCGACCGGTCTGCCCTAGGCTTGCCGCTCATGAGCAGTGCCGCCGCATTCTCGTACGCCCCTCTGCTGCCGACCGGCCCCGACCAGACGGACTATCGCCTGGTCACCGACGAGGGCGTGGACGTCGTACACGGCCCGGGAGGCCGCCGGTTCCTCACTGTGGAGCCGGCCGCGCTCACCGCGCTGACCGCCGAGGCGATGCACGACATCGCGCACTTCCTGCGCCCCGCGCACCTGGGCCAGCTCCGGGCGATCATCGACGACCCGGCGGCCTCGCCGAACGACAGGTTCGTCGCACTGGACCTGCTGCGCAACGCCAACATCGCCGCCGGTGGGGTGTTGCCGATGTGCCAGGACACCGGCACCGCGATCGTCATGGGCAAGCGCGGCCGGCACGTGCTGACCGACGGTGGCGACGCCGAGGCCATCTCCCGGGGCGTCTACCAGGCCTACACCAAGCTCAACCTGCGCTACTCCCAGCTCGCCCCGCTGACCATGTGGGACGAGCGGAACACCGGCAGCAACCTGCCGGCCCAGGTGGAGCTGTACGCCGAGGACCCGGACGGGCACCCCGACGCGTACAAGTTCCTGTTCATGGCCAAGGGTGGCGGTTCGGCCAACAAGTCGTACCTCTACCAGGAGACCAAGGCGCTGCTCAACCCGACGCGGATGATGCAGTTCCTGGAGGAGAAGCTGCGGCTGATCGGCACCGCCGCCTGCCCGCCGTACCACCTGGCCATCGTCATCGGCGGCACCTCCGCCGAGTACGCCCTGAAGACCGCGAAGTACGCCAGCGCCAAGTACCTCGACGCGCTGCCCACCTCGGGTTCGATGAGCGCGCACGGATTCCGTGACCTGGAGCTGGAGGCGGAGGTGCTGGAGCTGACCCGCAACTTCGGCATCGGCGCCCAGTTCGGCGGCCGGTACTTCTGCCACGACGTGCGGGTGGTCCGGTTGCCCCGGCACGGTGCGTCCTGCCCGGTGGCGATCGCCCTCTCGTGTTCGGCGGACCGGCAGGCGGTCGCCAAGATCACCCCGTCGGGTGTGTGGCTGGAGCGGCTGGAGACCGACCCCGCCCGGTTCCTGCCCGACGTCACCGACGACTCGCTCGACGCCGAGCTGGTCGTGCGGGTCGATTTGAACCGGCCGATGGACGAGATCCGCGCCGAGCTGTCCAAGTACCCGGTGAAGACCCGGCTGTCGCTGTCCGGCCCGCTCGTGGTGGCCCGGGACATCGCGCACGCCAAGATCGCTGAGCGGTTGGACGCCGGCGAGCCGATGCCGCAGTACCTGCGCGACCACGCGGTCTACTACGCCGGCCCGGCGAAGACCCCCGAGGGCTACGCCTCCGGCTCCTTCGGCCCGACCACCGCCGGCCGGATGGACGCGTACGTGGAGAAGTTCCAGGCCGCGGGCGGCTCACAGGTGATGCTGGCCAAGGGCAACAGGTCGGGTCAGGTGACCCGCTCCTGCCAGCAGCACGGCGGCTTCTACCTCGGCTCGATCGGTGGCCCCGCGGCCCGCCTCGCCCAGGACTGCATCAAGCACGTCGAGGTCCTCGAATACGCGGAGCTGGGCATGGAGGCGGTCTGGAAGATCGAGGTGGAGGACTTCCCGGCCTTCATCGTGGTCGACGACAAGGGCAACGACTTCTTCGCCGAGGTCACCAAACCGGTGCTCACCGTCGGCCGCCGCTGATCGACACGTACGCGAGGGGGTGCTGGGCGAACTCGCCCGGCACCCCCTCTGTCGTCCGTGCTCTGCCGACATCGGTGCGCCCGCCCCGCTGGGGTGGGGCGGGCGCACCGCCCCCGTCGGATGCCGTCACCGACAACCCGGTGCGAGTCTGATGTGCACCCCTGTCGATCCGCTCTCACATCACTATCACCGGAATGCGTCAATGTGTGACCATCGGGTTACGCTGCTGCAAGTTGCAGATCACGGCGGGGGAGCAGATGCGGTTCGGGATCCTGGGGCCTCTGCGCGTCGGCGGTGGCGAGGCCACCGTCACCGCCGGCCGGGACCGGATCGTGCTCGCCATGCTGCTGCTGCGCTCCGGCCGGCTGGTGCCCGTCGAGGATCTGGTGGACGCGGTCTGGGAGGAACGTCCGCCCGCAACCGCCCGGGCCCAACTGCAGACCTGTGTGTCGCGGTTGCGGCGACGGTTCGCCGAGCTGGGGCTGGCACCGGAAATCATCGTCACCGACCCGGCCGGGTACGGCGTCCGTATCGCCCCGAGCGACCTGGACGCCGACACCTTCGCCCGTGGCGTCGATGAGGCCCGAGCCGCCGTCGCGGCCGGTCGGTTCGCCGAGGCGGCTGAGCGGTTCCACGCGGCCCTGGCGCTCTGGCGCGGGCCGGCGCTCAGCGGCATTCCCAGCCGCAGCGTCCGCCGTCGCGCACAGACCCTCGACGAACAGCGCCTCACCGCGCTGGAGGAGCGCGTCGACGTCGAGCTGCGCCTCGGGCGGGCCGCCGAGCTGATCGAGGAGATCGCCGAAAGCGTCGACCAGCATCCGCTGCGGGAACGGCTGCGTGGCCAGCTGATGCTCGCCCTGTCCTCGGCCGGTCGGCAGGCCGACGCGCTCGCGGTCTATCGCGAGGGCCGGCGGTTCTACGCCGATGAGCTGGGCATCGAACCAGGTGCCGAGCTGCAGGAGCTGCACCAACGGGTGCTCGCTGGAGACCTGGCCGTCACCAGCTCGGAGGAGTGGTCCTTCGCTCCGGTCCGGGCACTGCCCAGGGCGATCAACGATTTCATCGGACGGCAGGAGACGCTCGCCCGACTGGTGAAGGAGATCGAGGAAGACGACGCCCGAATCCAGCTCGTCGACGGCATGGCGGGCAGCGGGAAGACCACGCTGGCCGTGCACGTCGCCACGGCGCTCGCGGACCGTTACCCCGACGCGCACCTCTTCATCGACCTGCACGGGCACAGCGAACGGGAGCCGTTGCCGCCGGCCGCTGCCCTTGCCGCGCTGCTCCGCCAGCTCGGTGTCCCCGGGGACCGGATCCCCGCCGACGCTGACGAACGCGCCGCCCTGTGGCGGAGCAAACTGTCCGGACGGCGGGCGATCGTGGTGCTCGACAACGCCGCCAGCGCCGCTCAGGTCGCGCCGCTGCTGCCCAGTGGTCGGGACAGCCTCACCCTGATCACGAGCCGCCGCCGGCTCGCCGGGCTGGACGGCGGCAAACCGTCATCACTGGCCGTGCTCGACCCCGAGGAGGCGGTGGAGCTGCTCGGACGGGTGGTCGGTGCCGACCGGGTCGCCGCCGAGCCGGAGGCGACCACCGAGGTGATCACCCGCTGCGGGCACCTGCCGCTGGCGATCCGGCTGGCGGGGGCCCGACTCGCCCACCGGCCCCGGTGGCGGGTCCGCGACCTGGCGGACCGGCTCGCCACCGGACGGGACACCCTGACCGAGCTGTCGGCCGGCGAACGCTCCGTCGGGCAGGCCTTCGCTCTGTCGTACGCACAGCTCGACGTCGACCAGCAACGGATGTTCCGGCTGCTGGCGCTGCACCCGGTGGGCTTCTTCGACGATCGGCTGGCGGCGGCAGTCGCCGACCTGCCGCTGCCGGACGCCCAGGACCTGCTGGACAGTCTCGTCGACGCGCACCTCGTCGACGAGCCCGATGCCGGCCGTTTTCGCTTCCACGACCTGATGCGCGAATACGCCCGACAACTGCTGGAGACCGGCGAGACCGCAGCGAGCCGGACGGCCGCCAGCGTCCGACTCCTTGATCATTACCTGCACGTGGCCCACGCCATCTCCGGTCAGATGGAGCCGGTGGCCAGCCGATCCGCCCTGGTGCTGCCGGAACCTCCCCGAGCCGATCTGGTGCGGGCGTCCGTCCCGGATGGTGCAGCCTGGTTCGACGCCAACCGCGCGGCGCTTCCGGCGCTGGTGCGGCTGGCCGCCGCCGAGGGGCAGCTGGAACGTTGCTGGCAGCTGGCCCGCACATCCTGGTTCTATCTGTTCCAACACGGCCACCTGGACGAGCTGGTGGACACGCACACCGTCGCGCTGCGCGCCGCCGAGCAGCTCGACGACGCGGGGGCCATCGCCACAGTGCAGAACTACCTTTCCTCGGGCTACTTCCGGCTCGGCCGGGTTCAGGAGGCCATTGAGCTGATGGAGGTCGCGCTCCGGCTGCGTCAACGGCTCGGCGACCGGCGTGGTGAGGCGACTGTCCGTCGGAACCTGACCGTGGCGTACGGGGCGAACTGGCAGTTGGCTCCCGCCATGGCCCACTCCGCCGCAGCACTGGCGCTCGTCTCCGCCGGCGATCAGCCGGTGGAGGTCATCGCGATACTCAACAACCAGGCGTTGTTGCTGTTGGCGTGGGGCCGCTACCCGGAGGCGCGGCTGGCCTCGCGGCGGCAGTTGCGCCTGGCCCGCGAGATCGGCGACATGAACAGCCTGTACAACGCCCTCGGTCATCTCGGGGCGGTGCGGGCCCGGCTCGGCGACTACCCGGGAGCGCGCCGGTTCCTGCGGCTCGCGTTGAAGTTCAAGCGCCGGGAGGGCAACCGCTTCGGGGAGGGTGAGGTCCTCAACGAACTGGGCAGCATCGAGCGGATCCTCGGCCGGCCGGAGGCCGCCGCGACGCTGCACCGCGAGGCGCTCGCCGCCGTGGTCAAGTCCGGCGACCGCATCGCCGCCAGCGTGTCACGCAACCTGCTGGCCCGTGCGCTGCTCGACCAGGGGGACGTGGCCAGCGCGGTGGACCTGCACCGGCGGGTGCTCGCCGATGCCGTCCGGATGAACGCCCCGCACGAACAGGCCGGGGCGCTGGACGGTATCGCCCGCTGCCTGCGAGACACCGACCCGGGTGCGGCACGGTCGCACTGGTTCCGGGCGCTGTCCCTGTTCCGCCAGATCGAGTCACCGGAGCAGCACGAGGTGGAACGGCTGCTGGCCGAGTTGGGCTGACGGATCATCTGCGAGTCGGCCACGGGCGCGGCAGGATGGTACGCGTGACGACTCCAGAGGCGACCGGTTACCGGATCGAACGCGACTCGATGGGCGAGGTGGAGGTGCCCGCCGAGGCGCTGTGGCGGGCACAGACCCAACGCGCGGTGCAGAATTTCCCGATCTCCGGCCGGGGCATCGAACCGGCCCAGATCAAGGCGCTCGCGCAGATCAAGGGCGCGGCGGCCCAGGTCAACGGCGAGTTGGGCGTGATCGACGCCAACGTGGCCGCTGCGATCGCCGCGGCCGCCGCGCACGTGGCCGACGGCGGCTACGACGACCAGTTCCCGGTGGACGTGTTCCAGACCGGCTCCGGCACGTCATCGAACATGAACACCAACGAGGTGATCGCCACCCTGGCCAGCCGGGAGCTGGGGTCGCCGGTGCACCCGAACGACCACGTCAACGCCTCCCAGTCGAGCAACGACGTCTTCCCGTCCTCGATCCACCTCGCTGCCACCCAGTTCATCGTCGAGGACCTGCTGCCGTCGCTGGCACACCTGGCGTCGGCGTTGGAGGCCAAGGCCGCCGAGTTCGAGACGGTGGTCAAGGCCGGGCGTACGCACCTGATGGACGCCACCCCGGTCACGCTCGGCCAGGAGTTCGGCGGGTACGCCGCGCAAGTCCGCTATGGCATCGAGCGGTTGGAGGGCTCGTTGCCCCGACTGGCCGAGCTGCCCCTGGGTGGCACCGCCGTCGGCACCGGGATCAACACTCCGCTCGGCTTCGCCGCCGCCGTGATCGACAAGCTGCGCGAGTCGACCGGGTTGCCGTTGTCCGAGGCGCGCAACCACTTCGAGGCGCAGGGCGCCCGGGACGCGCTGGTGGAGACCTCGGGGCAGCTGCGTACCGTGGCGATCGGCCTCTACAAGATCGCCAATGACATCCGCTGGATGGGTTCCGGTCCCCGTGCCGGCCTCCGTGAGCTGCGCATCCCCGACCTCCAGCCCGGCTCGTCGATCATGCCGGGCAAGGTCAACCCGGTGGTGGCCGAGGCGATGCGGCAGGTCTGCGCACAGGTGATCGGCAACGACGCAACCGTCGGCTTCGCAGGATCGCAGGGCGACTTCGAGCTGAACGTGATGCTCCCCGTGATGGGCCGCAACCTGCTGGAGTCGATCCGGCTGCTCTCCGCGGTGAGCCGGCTGTTCGCCGACCGGCTGGTGGTCGGCCTGGTCGCGGACGCCGAGGTCTGCCTGGCGTACGCCGAGGGGTCGCCGTCGATCGTCACCCCGCTCAACCGCTACCTCGGGTACGACGAGGCCGCGTCGATCGCCAAGGAGGCGTTGGCCAAGCAGACCTCCATCCGCGAGGTGGTGATCTCCCGGGGGCACGTCGACTCCGGCAAGCTCACCGAGACCCAGCTCGACGAGACGCTGGACCTGCTGCGGATGACCCACCCCTGACAACCGGCCTGCCCGGCTCAGCGCGTGTCGCGTGGTCTGGCCCAGCCGAGGAAGCGGGTGAAGAGCGCCGCGGGCTCCGGGCCGTCGTGTGGGTTGAGCCGGTACAGGTCGGCGGCCGCCTCGTGCAGGACCGCGCACAGGTAGACGCTCAACCCCACCCGGTCGTCGGCGTACTCCTGGCGGAGGGTGAGCCGCGCGACCGGGCAGGGCCAGGGTGCGGCGCAGACCCGGCACAGCCAGAGCGGGCGCAACGGCAGGTGTGGCCGACAGGGCGTCTTGGCGCGGTTGTCCGGGGTGGTCCGGGACATGCTGCTGCCTTCCTTTGGAGCTGAATCGTTTGTGGCATCGGCCCCGTTCGCCCCTCGCTCATCCCTTTTCCACCGGAGGTGGGACCGCCCGGCCGGGGGAGCGGGCGGTCCCGTGCGGCGCCGACAGACCCGGGGGACGGGGAGCGGCGCCGCACTTCACATTCTGGTGATCAGGCGACTACGGTCGGAAGGGTTTGGCCGCGTCGTCACAGTCGCCCTGTTTCGGGTGGCGCCGCCGCTGGCGGCCGACTGGAGTTGATCGTCAGCGGGGTGGAGGGGCGGCACGGCATGGCCGATGGACAGATGACGGCGGCGGCGTTCCTGGTCTCGGAGCTGCGCCGGGCCCGGGCGCGGCAGGGCTGGAGTCAGGACGAGCTGGCCAAGGCGGTCAACTACTCGGCGTCGATGGTCAGCGCGGTCGAGCTGGGCCAGCAACCGCCCACCGCCAAATACCTGGAACTCGTCGACCGCGCCCTGGACACCGGCGGCCTGTTCGGCCGCATGTCCACCGAGCTGGTCAGCCTGGACAAGGCTCAGGTGTGGCTGCGTGGCTGGCGTGCGATCCTCGCGGAGGCGCGGGCGCTGCGCTGGTTTGACCCGCTGCACGTCCCAGGACTGCTGCAAACCGAAGGCTATGCCCGTGCCGTTTTCGAATCGGACCGGCTGCTCGACGCCGACGAGGTTGAGCGTCGGCTGACGGACCGGCTGGACAGCCAGCGGGTCCTCTACGAGGATCGGCCGCCGCATGTGGTCGCTGTGCTGGATGAGTCGGTGCTCAGGCGGCGCGTTGGCGGTCGGAAGGTGATGTTGGAGCAGGCGGTGCACCTGGCGCGCTTGGCGACCGAGCATCCACGAGTTCAGCTGCACGTGGTGCCTCGCTCGGCTGAGGAGTATCCCGGCCTGAACGGGCCGTTCATCCTCGCCACGGTGGCGGATCAGAGCGACCTTGCCTACCTTGGTGGCCAGATCGGCGGCCAGGAACTTGATCGGCCCGCAGACCTGCTGCGTCTACAGTGGACCTGGGAAGCGACCCTCGGGCAGGCGTTGCCACCGCAGGAGTCGATCGAGTTGCTGAGGGAAGTGGCGGAGTCGTGGAATTGACCCGAGCTTCGTGGCGGAAGAGCAGCCGGAGTGGCTCCAATGACCAGTGCGTCGAGGTGGCGACCAATCTCGGGGACGTGGTCGGGGTGCGAGACAGCAAGGACTCGGACGGGCCCGTGCTGGTTGTCGACGCGTACTCCTGGCGGCTCTTCGTGGTCGCGCCCCCGCGCTGACGCGACCGCCTCGCCCGCGACGGTGGTCGCGGGGTTGGTTGCCCGCAACATCGGGGAAGTTGCTGCCTCGTCGCGGCCTGACGCAGCAACTTCCCCGATGTTGCGCGGATCTTGCCTGCGGACGGGCGCGGGTAAAACGGCTCGACGGTGGGGTGGGGCGGCGGGATGATCCCGTCATGAGTGACCTGCCCTGCACCGAGCGGCTGCGGTTTCGGCGGTTGACCATGGCTGACGTGGACGCGCTGGTCGACCTGGACAGCGATCCCGAGGTGATGCGGTTTCTCAGCGGTGGTGTGGCCACGCCGCTGGCCACGGTCCGCGACGAGCAGTTGCCGAGGCTGCTGGCCCAGTACGAGCGGCATCCCGGGTTGGGCCGTTGGGCGGCGCTCGACCGGGGGACCGGCGACTTCCTGGGTTGGTTCGCGCTCGACCCGTCGGAGGACGGCACCGAGGCCGAGCTGGGCTACCGGCTGCGGCGCTCGACGTGGGGGCTCGGGCTGGCCACGGAGGGGTCGCGGGCGTTGGTCCGGTACGCCTTCGACGCCGTCGGGGTGCGTCGCGTCTGGGCCGAGACGATGACGGTCAACGAGCGGTCCCGGCGGGTGATGGCGAAGGCGGGGTTGCGCTACCTGCGGACCTTCCACCTTCAGTGGGACCACCCGATTCCGGGCACGGAGCACGGCGAGGTGGAGTACGAGTTGCGGGCCGAGGAGTGGGCCGCCGCTCAGGAGCGACCCGCCGCCCGGCGGGCGCGGTAGGCGGTCACCGCGGCGCGGTTGCCGCAACCGGCCTCGCAGAACCGCCGCGACCGGTTGCGGGACAGGTCGACGACCACGCTGTCGCAGTCCGGGTACTCGCAGATCCGTAGCCGACGCAGCTCACCGGCGCGAACCAGGTCGGCCATCGCCATCGCCGCCTCCACCGCGATCCGGGTGGCCAGAGGCGCGTCCCGGGGTACGGCGTGCAGGTGGTACGGCTCGTCGTCGTGCTCGATGAGCTGGGGCAGTGCCTTGTGTTCCAGCAGCAGGCCGTTGACCAGCGCGACGATCTCGGGTGGCTCCGCGTACCAGATGCGGCGTAGCTGGGGCCGCAACTCCCGGACGGCGCGTAACTCGGCGTCGGTGTGCTCGTGTCGCCCGCTGTAGGAGTAGCGGACGAAGAACGCGTCCAACGCGGCGACGTCGGGCAGCTGCTCGCCGTCCCGACCCGTCGTGTTGACCAGCGCGGCGGCGGCGATCAGGGAACATTCAGTGTCATGAGCAAATAGCATCTTGACTCCTGTCATGGCTTCCGCCTAACGTCACGGGCACAAGGATAGTTTGCTCATGACACGGTGCCGTCCCGAGGAGCGCGACATGCACTCACGACCTGCTGCCGGCGCCGCGTTGGCGTTGCTCTCCGCAGTCACCTTCGCCACCTCCGGCACCTTCGCGCGCTCACTCATCGACGCCGGCTGGTCGGCCGGGTCCGCAGTGATCGCCCGGGTCGGCATCGCCGCCCTGGTGCTGGCGATCCCCGCCCTGCTGTCGCTGCGGGGCAGGTGGGCCGTGCTGCGGAGCAACGCCACGGCCATCGGGCTGTTCGGCCTCCTCGGGGTGGCGCTGGCCCAGGTCTGCTTCTTCAATGCCGTGCGCTACCTGCCGGTCGGTGTCGCGTTGCTGCTGGAATACCTCGGCATCATCCTCGTCGTCGGCTGGATGTGGGTGCGGCACGGGCAGCGACCCCGCCGGCTCACCGTGGCCGGATCGGTAGCCGCCCTGGCCGGGCTGGCGTTCGTGCTCGACCTCGCCGGCACCGCCGACTTCCACCCGGTCGGTGTGCTCTGGGGACTGGGTGCGGCAATCGGCCTGGCCGGGTACTTCGTGCTCGCCGGGCGGGTCGACCCACGGCTACCCTCGGTCGCCCTGGCCAGCGGCGGGATGGCCGTCGGCGCCGCCGTCCTGCTCCTCGTCGGGCTGACGGGTCTGCTGCCGCTGCAAGCCACCTTCGGCGAGGTCACCTTCGCCGGGCAACCCACCAGTTGGCTCCTGCCCATCGCCGGGCTCTCGCTGGTGGCCGCCGTCATCGCATACCTCGCCGGTATCGCCGGCACCCGGATCCTCGGCCCCCGCCTGTCGTCGTTCGTCGGGCTGACCGAGGTGCTCTTCGCGGTGCTGATCGCCTGGCTGTTCCTGAACGAGCTGCCCACCGGCTGGCAGCTCTTCGGCGGCGCGATGATCATTGCCGGGGTCGCGCTGGTACGCCTCGACGAACTGCGCGGGACACCGGCGGCGTCCGCGCCGGTGTCGACCGAGCCGGAGCTGGTGCTCGCCGGTCGGTGAGTGTGCTCGGTGCTCGGTGCTGGCGCGCTCGGGGGTCGGTGCTGGTGCTCGGCGGCTGCGGTCGGTGGCCGGTGGCCGGTGGGACAGTGGGTGGCGTGTTGACCACTGTGGTGTTCGATGCCGACGAAACCCTGCTGGACCTGCGGCCGGCGGTGACGGGCGGGCTGGTGGCCGTCCTCGACGAGATGCGGCGGCTCATCCCGGCGGCGGCCGAGGTGACGCTCGCTGAACTGGAGTCGGACTGGGGCGCGGTCTTCGGCGAGATGAAGGCCGCGCCGGTGGCGGAGATCCGCCGGGCCGCGCTGGCCCGGTCGCTGGCCCGCGCCGGACTGGACGACCACCTGGACGAGGTCGCGACCCTCTTCTTCGCCCGCCGGTTCGCCCTCACCCGACCGTTCCCGGACGTGCCACCGGCGCTGGCCACGCTGCGCGACCGGTACACCCTGGGCTTCGCCACCAACGGAAACAGCCGCACCGAACGGTGCGGGCTCGCCGGTGAGTTCACCTTCGAGGTGTACGCGCACGTCAACGGCCTGCCCAAGAAGCCTGCGCCGGAGTTCTTCGCAGCGGTGGTGGCGGCGGCCGAGGTGCCGGCCGAGCAGATCGTGTACGTCGGAGACTCCTGGGAACACGACGTGGTGGCACCCCAGCGGGCCGGCCTGCGGTCGGTGTGGTTGAACCGGCAAGGGCTGCCCCGCCCCGCCGGGTGCACGCCCGACGCCGAAGTGTCCAGCATGGCCGAACTGCCGATCGCGCTCGCTCATCTGCATGCCGGTGCCGCTGTGGGTGGCATTGGTGTGGGCGCTGGTCCGGGCGGTGTTGGGGTGGGCAGCGCTGGTGTGGGTGGCGTTGGTGTGGGCGGCGTTGACGTCGAACTGGGTGGATGAAGGAGAGATTCACCGCCATAACGGGCGTTCACCTGGCGCAAACTCGAAGGTTGTTGTGTGATGGCTGCCACGTCCCTCAACGAGAGGATCTGATGTGGTGAGCAAGCGCTTCACCGTCGGCACTGTCGCAACCGCGGCAGTGCTGGCACTTACGGCTTCGGGGCTGGGTGTACCGGCCAGCGCCGCGCCAAGCGACTCCCGCACCTTCACCGTCGTCGCCGAGGACGGCGTCGCCGCCGACACGGCGGTCGCCGCGATCCGGGCAGCCGGCGGCACGGTGGTGTCGCGGTCCGACGAGGTCGGCATGTTCCAGGTCACCAGTGACCGGGCCGACTTCGCGGCCAGGGCGAACGCCGCCCCGACGCTGCTCGGCGCCGCCGAGCAGAAGGCCATCGGCCGCAAGCCGAAGCTGGACCGCGTCGAGCAGGAGCACCTGACGGCCGCTGCCGCCAACGGTGCCGCTCGTGCCGCAGCCAAAAAGGGCACCAAGCTCGACCCGCTCGACGACAAGCTCTGGGGCCTGGAGATGATCCGGGCCGACAAGGCCCGCAAGATCGAGCCCGGCGACCGTCGCGTGACCGTCGGCGTACTCGACACGGGCGTCGATGCCAGCAACCCGGACATCGCGCCGAACTTCAACTGGTCGCTGTCGCGCAACTTCGCGCCCGACCTGACCGACGTGGACGGCCCCTGTGAGGTGCCGAGCTGCCTCGACCCGGTCGGCACCGACGACGGCGGGCACGGCACCCACGTGGCCGGCACCATCGGCGCAGCGGCCAACGGCTTCGGCCTCTCCGGCGTTGCCCCGAACGTCTCGCTGGTCGAGCTCAAGGGTGGCCAGGACTCCGGCTACTTCTTCCTCGACCCGGTCGTCAACGCCCTGGTCTACGCCGGCCGGTCCGGGATCGACGTGGTCAACATGTCCTTCTACGTCGACCCGTGGCTCTACAACTGCACCGCCAACCCTGCCGACTCGCCCGAGGACCAGGCCGAACAGCGGGCCATCATCAAGGCGATGAAGCGGGCGTTGATCTTCGCTCACAACAAGGGCGTCACCCTCGTCGGTGCGCTCGGCAACAACAACGAGGACCTGGGTGCACCCCGGACCGACGTTACGAGCCCGGACTACGGTGCCGACCCGTACCCCCGGCCGATCGACAACAACAGCTGCTGGGACATGCCCGCCGAAGGCCCACACGTGATCGGTGTGTCGTCGGTCGGTCCGTCCGGCAAGAAGTCGGACTTCTCCAACTACGGCACCGAGCAGACCTCGGTCGCCGCCCCGGGCGGTTGGTTCCGGGACGGCTTCGGGACTGACACGTTCCGTACCGACGCCAACATGATCCTCTCCTCGTACCCGAAGCACGTGCTTCAGGAGGAGGGCTCGGTCGACGCCGACGGCAACATCGTCGCCGGGTTCGAGGAGTCGGTCTTCAAGCAGTGCAAGGCCAACGGTGAGTGTGGCTACTACACCTACCTGCAGGGCACCTCGATGGCGTCCCCGCACGCCGCCGGCGTCGCCGCGCTGATCGTCAGCCGGTACGGCAAGCCGGAGCGCCGGGGCGGCTTCGGGATGTCGCCGGACCTGGTCGAGCAGCACCTGTACCGGACGGCAGCCGAGCACGCCTGCCCGGAGCCGCGCCTCCAGCAGTACCGCAACGAGGGCCGGGACGAGACCTACGACGCCTACTGCGCCGGTGGAGTCAACTTCAACGGCTTCTACGGCTACGGGATCGTCGACGCCTACGCGGCGGTGAAGACCCCGCTCAAGCCGAACGCCCGCCCGTAAAGCACCACCTCGGGGCCCGGTCGACAATCGTCGACCGGGCCCTGTCGGTGTGCGCGGTGGTGTCGGTGTGCGCGGCGGTGTCGGTGTGCGCGGCCCTGTCGGCGTGCGCGGCCCTGTCGGCGTGCGCGGCTTCGTTCCTGGCCTTGATCGACTGGGGTTTCTTGAAGGCGGGGTGTCGGGGGCCGGTGGATGCCACGGTTTCCAGGAACCCGAGTCGATCGAGGACAGGTCGGGGATCACCGTCGCCATCCGCGGCTGACCAGGGCGGCCCGCACCTCTCTGAGCACCGCCGGAAACTCGGCGTGCAGCCGTCGACTCGTCACATGCAGGACCAACCAACCCGCGCCGACCAGCAGGTTGAGCCGACGGCGGTCCCGGTGCAGCTGATCTGCGTCGGAGTGCCGCTTGCCGTCGTACTCGACTGCGACCCGATACTCCGGCCACGCCAGGTCGGGGTGCAGGACAACGCCGCTGGCCAGGCGTACCGGATGTTGAACGACCGGCCGTGGCAGCCCACCGAGCACCAGCCGTACGCGCAGGTGCGACTCCGGCGGTGACTGGGTTCCGCCGTCAGCCAGGTCGAAGACCCATCGTGCCCGCCGCCCACCAGGCCGCTCGGCGTTGCGGGCAGCCAGTGCGGCCAACGTGTCGCGATCGGTCAGCCCCTGCCCGAGCAGCGAGTCGACGACGGCGACTGCCGGGATCGGGTCGAGCCACACCGCCGTTTCCCAGGCGGCCCGCCCCGGGTCGGAGCGGGGGATCGGGCCGCTCGGGTCCCCGTTGGGCTGGGACGTGACACCCGCTCCGCCCCCGTCGGCCAGCCTGGAGACCACGACGCTGTCCGGTCTGGTGATCGCCATGCTGCCCGTCCTGGCCGTCACCGCTTCCGGTCGGGCAAGCTGCCGAGCTGGGCGTGATGGTGCTCCCATGGTCGGCGGGCGCCCTGCTCCCGTGGGGAGCCCGGTTCGCGATGGGCGCGCTACGTCACGTGATCGTCCTGTCTCCGGCGACCGTTCTGCGTCCGGCGACCGTTCTGCGTCCGACGGACCCCATGTTCCTGGTGGGCGGTGCGAGCCCGGTGGCGGCGCGGCCAGAGTCGGCATCTCGTCGTCGAGGAGCGGGGTGATGGCGTTGACGTGCACGCGAAGGCCGCGCTGTGGGCCGATCCGCATCGGCCGGGGCACGAGGACGTGCACGTCGTCGGTGAAGGCGGCGGCGTGTTCGACACCGTGCAGGTAGGCGGCTGACGGGCCGCCGATCACTACCCCGGGCAGGAGTCGGAGGAGTGCGGCGCGACAGGCCAGGGTGTGGTCCCGGTCGAGCCGTGCGTCGGCATAGATGTCCTGGCGCAGCCGCAGCCAGGCAGCACTGCGCAGCTGATGTTCGGTGAGCAGGCCATGCCGGACAGCATCGGAGCCGCGGAAGACCCGCCACGTCAGGGCGTCGGGGCGGTGCGGGCGTGGTGGCATGCCAAGCAGCCTGCCGACCACCCATGGACCGCCGAAACCCCTGTGGACAACCTGCCCCGGGCAGCCGTCCGACCCTGTGGACAACCGAAAATCCGTGCGGCGATCGTGGTATATCGCGATCGCCGGCTGGCCAGCGTGGGTGCACTACGCGGGCGAACCCCCGGCTGGCAGCTCCAGGGCGCTGCCAGCGGGCCCTGTCGGCCCAGCGGGCCCTGTCGGCCCAGCGGGCCCTGTCGGCCCAGCGGGCCCTGTCGGCCCAGCGGGCCCTGTCGGCCCAGCGGGCCCTGTCGGCCCAGCGGGCCCTGTCGGCCCTGTCGGCCCACGCGGGGCTCAGTCGGGGCTCAGACAAGCCAGCGACCCGCGAAACTGGTGACGAAATTGGTGACCGCGCTGCTGTCATTGGGACACTCGACCCGGTGATCCACTCGCGTTCATGAAAGTCGGGGTGTCGTCGGCACCGGGATACCGCGAGTTTCAGGAACCCGAGTTGATCAAGCGGGGCGCGAGTCCGCCCGCACGGGTCGGAACAGGCGGTGGCTCGTTTGTCAGCGGAGGGCGTTGGTGATGGCCGTGGCTGCGGCCAGCACCTGGGGACCGATCGTGTCGACGTCCAGCGGGGCGAGCGCGACCACGCCGACGCTGGCCTCCAAGCCGGGTACGCCGAGCACCGGCGCAGCCACCCCGTACGCCCCGGCCTGCAACTCCCCGCTGCTGCTCACCGGCGCCGCATCCCCGGCTCGACCGGCCAGGATTGCCCGGCCCGCCGCCCCTCGGTCCAGCGGATGCCGTGCCCCGGCGCGGTACGCGACGTGGAACGACGTCCAGCTCGGCTCGACCACGGCCAGGGCCACGCCCTCGCCACCCTCGACGACGGTCAGATGCGCGGTCGCTCCGGCCTGCTCGGCGAGGCGGCGCAGCGCGGGTAGCGCACCCTCGGCGAGCAATGGCTGGGCCCGTCGGGCCAGGTGCAGCAGCCCGGCCCCGAGGCGCAGCCTGCCGTCGCCGTCGCGGCGCAGCATGCCGTGCCCGATCAGCGGGCTGACCAGCCGGTAGACGGCCGCCCGGCCGATGTTGAGCTGGTTGGCGGCCTCGGTGACGGTCAGACCGCCCGAGGCGTCGGCGACCAGGTGCAGCAGCCGCAGACCCCGGTCGAGGGTCTGCGACGTCTCAACGCCCCGTCCCGCAACGGCGTCAGCCCGCCCGACAACCCGATCGCCCTGTCCGGCCGCACCAGCCTGTCCGGCCGCATCGACATGCCCCGCCGCGCCCGCCTGTCCAGGGACGGCGTCAGCGGGGGCGCTGGGGTTGGCCGGAGTCTCACCCGAGCGTGCGGTCGCATCCACGCCTGGCAGCGTACGACCCGGCACCGCCGGACCCGGACAGGCACGGACAGCTACCCTTGTGCGGTGACGCTACGCCTGTATGACACCGCCACCCGATCGGTGCGGGACTTCGTCCCGCGGGAAGCCGGCAAGGTGGGGGTCTACCTGTGTGGTCTCACTCTTCAGGCCCCGCCGCACATCGGTCACCTTCGCTCTGGCGTCAACTATGACGTGCTGCGCCGCTGGCTGCTGGCCGCCGGCTACGAGGTCACCTTCATCCGCAACCTGACCGACATCGACGACAAGCTTCTGGTGAAGGCGGGCGAGCAGGGTCGGCCGTTCTGGTCGATCGCGTACGTCAACGAGTTGCTTCTCGCCGAGTCGTACCGGGCGTTGAACGTGCTGCCCCCCACCTACGAGCCGCGCGCCACCGGGCACATCCCGGAGATGCACGAGCTGATCACGAAGTTGATCGCCGACGGGCACGCGTACCCGGCGACTGACGGTTCCGGCGACGTCTACTTCGATGTGGCGTCCTGGCCTGCGTACGGGTCGCTGTCGGGTCAGTCCCCGGACGCGATGCAGTCGGCCGGGGACGCCCCGGACCGGGGCAAGCGGGACCCGCGCGACTTCGCGCTCTGGAAGGGTGCCAAACCGGACGAGCCGGCGGACGCCTACTGGCCGTCGCCGTGGGGGCTCGGTCGTCCGGGCTGGCACATCGAGTGCTCGGCGATGTGCTGGCGGTATCTGGGCCCGGAGTTCGACATCCACGGCGGTGGGCTGGACCTGACGTTCCCGCACCACGAGAACGAGATCGCCCAGTCCAAGGCCGCCGGGCTGCCGTTCGCGCGCTACTGGGTGCACCACGGGTTGCTCAGCATCGGTGGGGCCAAGATGGGCAAGTCCGCCGGCAACGCGCTCGACCTGGCGTACGTGGACTCGCTCGGGGTGCGGCCGGTCGAGCTGCGTTACTACTACGCCGCCGCGCACTACCGCTCGGTGATCGACTACTCGGAGGATTCGCTGCGCGACGCGGCCACCGCGTACCGCCGGATCGAGGGGTTCGTGCAGCGGGCGGCCGAGCGGGTCGGCGCCGGGC
This sequence comes from Micromonospora sp. M61, assembly GCF_018070245.1. Lineage (NCBI taxonomy): Bacteria > Bacillati > Actinomycetota > Actinomycetes > Micromonosporales > Micromonosporaceae > Micromonospora > Micromonospora sp. M61. The sequence goes on from NZ_JAGPYA010000023.1 coordinate 87,676, forward strand.
AGCCCGGTGAGCTGCCGGCCGGCTTCGTCGCGGCGATGAACGACGACCTCAACACCTCCGCCGCGCTGGCCGTGCTGCAACAGCACCTCCGGGACGGCAACACCGCGCTGAGCGCCGGTGACGATGTGACCGTCCGCACCACCCTGGCCGTGGTACGGGCAATGCTGGATATCCTCGGGATCGACCCCCTCAACCCGGCGTGGACCGGTGGCAGTCGATCGAATGATCTGCGTGCCGTGGTGGACTCCCTGATCGCGCTGGCCCTGGAGCAGCGCGCGCAGGCCCGGGGCCGCAAGGACTGGGCTGCCGCCGACGCGGTGCGTGACCAGCTCAAGCTGGCCGGCGTGGTGGTCGAGGACACCCCCCAGGGCCCCCGTTGGACTATTGGAGAGCAGGACTGATGGCCGGCAACTCGCAGCGCCGTGGCCGGCGACTGACGTCAAAGGCAAGCGCCCCCAAGGGCACCGGCGGCAAGAACAAGGACTCCCTGGCCGGGCGGGGTCGCACCCTGCCCGCGGACGAGCGTCCCTGGCACAAGGGCTACTCGGGCACCGAGAAGCTGCCCCAGCGCACCGCCTGGAAGCAGGACAAGGAGCGCCGCGCGGCGGCCGAGGAGGGGCGCCCCCCGAAGATCGGTCAGCCGGGCAGCAAGGACACCACCTGGGGCAGGGGCGGCGGTCGGGGCGTACCGGTCGGTCGGGGCGCCAGCGGCGGCGGTCGGGGCGGCAAGCCCACCGGCCGGTCCGGCCCGCGGGTCGCGCCGGGGCGCAAGTCCAACCCGTCCAAGGACTCCCCGGAGCTGCTGGTCGGGCGCAACCCGGTGCTGGAGGCGCTGCGCGCCAACGTGCCGGCGACGGCGCTCTACACCGCCCAGGGCATCGACATGGACGACCGGATCAACGAGATCATCCGGACCGCCGCCGACCGGGGCATCGCCAACCTGGAGATCAGCCGGGCCGAGCTGGACCGGATGACCGGCGGGGTGCTGCACCAGGGCGTCGGGTTGCAGGTGCCGCCCTTCGCGTACCAGCCCTTCGAGGACATGGTCGCCGCCGCCCTGGAGCAGCAGGCCCCCCTGCTGGTCGCGCTGGACGGTGTCACCGACCCGCGCAACCTGGGTGCCGTGATCCGTTCGGCCGCGGCGTTCGGCGCGCAGGGTGTCTTCGTACCCGAGCGACGTGCCGCCGGAATCACCGCGACCGCCTGGCGGACCAGCGCCGGCGCGGCCGCGCGGGTGCCCGTGGCGCAGGTGACCAACCTGACCCGGTCGCTGAAGGCGTGCCGGGACGCCGGCTTCATGGTGGTCGGGCTGGACGCCGACGGTGACACCGACCTGTACGACCTGGAGGCCGCTGTCGGTCCGCTGGTGGTGGTCGTCGGTTCCGAGGGGCGCGGGCTGTCCCGCCTGGTCGGGGAGACCTGCGACCTGACCGTCAGCATTCCGATGATCTCCGAGGTGGAGTCGCTCAACGCCAGCGTGGCCGCCGCGGTCACCCTGGCCGAGGTCGCCCGCCGACGCTCCGCCGAGCTGTAACCACGTCGACGAGGCCCCCTTCCGCCCAGCGCGGGAGGGGGCTTCGCCGTCAGATCTGACGGGTCCACGCGACGAAGAGCAGCGCCCCGGCGAGCGCCATCAGCAGCACGGCCGGGATCAGCCAGCGGGGACCCCGCTCCCCGTCCAGGCGTCGGGTGAGCCGCTGGTGCACGGCAGCGATGCCGATCAGAGCGGCCAGCCCGGCAGCCGTGATCGGCAGGCCGACGAGGAAGTGCGCCACCCACGCGCCGGCCCGGGTCGGACCACCCCAGGAATCGGTGTACGGCCCGGAGACAACCACGCCATACAGCGCGCCGCGCAGCACCATCAGCAGTTGGACGCCGAGCGGCAGCAGAGCCACGGCACCGAGGAGCAGGCTGAGCAGCGCGTGGCCGAGCACCGCGACCGTGCCGGGCCGCCGGCCGGGCACGGCCGCCGGTGGCATCCCGAGCAGCCCGGTGCGCAGGGCACGCCAGCGTGCGACGGCGGCGCCGGCCCTGCCCAGCGGAGCGGTCACCAGCGCGAGTACGGCGACCGGGACCAGTGTCGCGCAGTAGGCGAGGCTGCGGCCCGCCAGGCGAACCACCTGGTACGGCCGGGCACGCGCGGTCGGGTGAGCAGTGGACTGGGCGGGAACGGTGGGCACGGCGTCTCCTCGGGCTCGGGTCGCCGTGACGGTACGAGCAAGAGCCGCCGTGCCGAGTCACCCCACAGAGCCACCTCCGGGCTGGCTCCGCAGGGTGAAGAGCCCTTGCCGGTACGACGAAAGGGGCGGCCCGCCGAAGCGGACCGCCCCCGTCGGTGAGGCGTTACGTCAGATCCGGCCACCCGTGGCGGCGTGGAAGACGTGGCTGCGACCGGCGACCGGCTTGACGAACACGGTGTCACCCATGTTCGGCATGGTGCGCCGGTCGGTGCGGACGACGAAGCGCTCCGAGTTGCCACCCAGCGCGGCGTGGCCGTAGACGTTGGCGTCCGAGCCGAGGTCCTCGACCAGCTCGACCACGACCGGCATGCCGCCCTCGGTCGGGCTGACCAGCTCGCAGTCCTCCGGGCGGAAGCCCACGGTGACCTTGCCGTCGCCACCCTCGGCGCGGGCCGCCGCGACCTGCTCCCGGGTCAGCGGGATCTGCAGCTCAGCGAACTCGGCGCCCTGCTCGTTCAGCGGAACGGTCTTGATGTTCATGGCGGGAGAGCCCATGAAGCCGGCGACGAACACGTTGGCCGGGGTGTCGTAGAGCGCCCGCGGGGTGTCCACCTGCTGGAGGACACCGTCGAGCAGCACCGCGACCCGGTGACCCATGGTCATGGCCTCGACCTGGTCGTGCGTGACGTAGACCGTGGTGACGCCCAGCTTGGCCTGCAGGGACGCGATCTGGGTACGGGTCTGCACACGCAGCTTGGCGTCGAGGTTCGACAGCGGCTCGTCCATGAGGAAGACCTGCGGCTCGCGGACGATCGCCCGGCCCATCGCGACACGCTGACGCTGACCACCGGAGAGCGCCTTCGGCTTACGGCCGAGGTATTCCTCCAGCTGGAGCAGCGCCGCCGCCTCCTTGACCCGCCGGTCGATCTCCGACTTGGAGGTCTTGCGCAGCTTGAGGGCGAACGCCATGTTCTCGTACACCGTCATGTGCGGGTAGAGCGCGTAGTTCTGGAAGACCATCGCGATGTCGCGGGCCTTCGGAGGAAGGTGGGTGACGTCACGCTGGTCGATGTAGATCGAGCCGGCGTCCACGTCCTCCAGGCCGGCGAGCATCCGCAGGCTGGTGGACTTGCCACAACCGGAGGGGCCGACCAGGACGAGGAACTCGCCGTCGCCGATCTCGAGGTCCAGCTCGTTGACGGCGGGACGCTCTTGGCCCGGGTAGACCCGGGACGCCTTGGAATAGGTGACTGTAGCCATGGTGAAGCGCTTCCTTTCACCGGCAGGAACGTGCCGGACGATCCGAGTGAAGGAGCAACCGGCGCGTATCCGTGCCGGTCAGCGGACGGCGGCTCGGTCACGCGGGGGCGCCGGGCTGTCGTCCGTGTGTGAACCGTAAACGTGTTTCCCCTTGCTGCCAAGGTCGGGGAGCGTCGGAGGTGACATACGGATTACACATTCCGGTCACTCCGGCACGGTCGGACATCAATCGACACACGGCCAGGCGGCGGAAAGGCGTACAGGCGTCGGGTTGTTGACGTTTCCCGTGCTCGGGAGGCATCGCGAGCGGGATATCCGGACGTCACTCGCTATGCTGACCTCGACGCACGCGCCCCTGTAGCTCAGCTGGCCAGAGCACTCGCCTTGTAAGCGAGATGTCGCCGGTTCGATCCCGGCCGGGGGCTCCAATTCCATCAGGCTTTTCCCGCTGGGCACTGCCGCGAGTCAACCGGTTGACAGCAACGCTGACAGCAACGGCACTCACGAGAGCTTCCCGTCGAGCTTGCCGAGCGATGGCCTGAACGACGTGCGGCGGTACGCCCAGCTCCATCAGTAGCGAGACCACGGCGTGCCGCAGGTCGTGAAGGCGGACACCAGGCAGACCGGCGGTTTCCCGGAGTCGGGCGAAAGAGCGGCTGAGGTTGGTCGGCTCCATCGGAGTGCCCCGTTCCGAGGGAAACACGAGGGCGTGGTCCTCCCACACCTCGGCCGTCACGACGTAGAGCGCATGGAGCCGGTGACCGGCTGCGGCAGCCAGGATCTTTCGTACCAGCTTGGCGACGTTGCGCGACACCAGCTCTTCCCGCATTGCGTGTTGTAGTGCGTTGCGCAGCACCGGGTGCACGAACTGGATCTGACGAGCGCTGGGGCGGTGCTGGCAGCAGCGACCGACTGAGCAGCAGCGCTAGGGGCACATCAGTGCGCCTCAGGACGTGCGGTGAGGTCGGCCGCTTGGTCCGCCATGTGTTGGCGTTCCTCCGGGTCGAGGGTTTGTTCCCACGTGCGGAAGCGTTGGTAGTGATCCAGCAGCATGCCGCCGTAGGCGTCGGTGGCGGCGATCTGTCGAAGGTCGGTGTGGCCAGCCAGGACGTCGCGGGCCATCTCCTGGAGGTCGCTTCCGGCAACGCCGTCGCGGAGTTGGGTGAGGCAGGCGTGGAGGAGCTTGGCGAGCCCTTGGTTGCCTTCGGTGAGTTCGAGGAACTGCCGCTCTGGTTGGGATTCAGGTTGCGTCACGGAGCACCGGACTTGTGTAGGGCTGATCGGGCAGGGGGACCTTGGACAGGTCGCCGCCCTGCTCAGCGAGGGTCTTCATGAAGCTGAAGAAGCCGAGGATCAGGGTACCTCCGGTCTGGATCTTCAACGCAGCGTCGTTGACCTTTTTGACCAGCTCAATGGCTTGCCAGGTGGCGATGCCGTAACCGGCGACGGCACCAACGCCGGTCTCGATGAGCGCGGTGCCGGCGGCGGCGCTGACGCCGATGATGATGGCCTTGTCGATCATCAGTTTGATGAGGCCGCCGATCATGTCGGCTAACAGCCAGATTGCCCGCCCGGCTTCGTGGTACTGCTCCTCGATCTGCGCCAGGACGACGTTCTGCTCAACCGCTGCGGTCCCGAGTTGGCGGAAGTAGGTGAACGCGGCGTCGGCGGCCTGGCCGTCCCACTGCTGGTCGAGCTGGGAGGAGATCAGGCTGACGTTCTGACCGAGAGCTTGCAGGCTCTGGCCGAGGTTGCCGTAGGCGTCGCCTGCTTTGTAGAAGCTCTCCCAGTCCCCGACGAAGACGTTGGTGATGGTGCCGATGACGTCGTAGCCGGCGACGTCCTTGATGATCTGGTTGATCCAGTGGGAGATGGAGATGGCGTCCAGGATGCCGATGGGGTTGGCGAAACCCTTGGTCAGTGAGGCGTCCGGTTGGCCGGGCTCGACGAGGAAGTCCGTTGGCTCTCTCACGGCATGTTCCCGCTCAGCGGGCGGCCAGCGGGCAGTTCGTAGCCGCTGCGGTCAACGGTGGGGTAGGTGGCGTCCAGACGGGCCGCGTTGCCGGTGTCGGTGTGCCGGTAGTGGTTCGCGGTGCCTTGCAGCGCATCTCGTGACTTGTTCAGCAGGTCGATCAGGTGGGTGAGCCGCTTGGTCATCTCATCAACGAGGTGCCCATGCGCCTGCCACGCCTTGTTCAGTAGCCCTTGGCTGTGGAACTGCATGTCCGTGTGCCTGAGCATGTAAGCCTTCGCGGTCTGGGCATCGTTGCTCGCGTCGTTGATGAGGGCCGCAGCCCGGTCCAGGGCACCGGGTTCGACGACGAAGCTCACGACAGCAGGTCCCCGATGACGCCCGTTACGACGAGCAGGACAGCGGCGGCGAGCAACGCAAGGCCCATGATCCGACCGCGCCGCTTCGACTCGGCGTTGTTGGTTGCCCGGTAGACGCGCAAGCCGGTTACTGCGGCCACGCCAAGCGGCACCGCGACCGACAGGAAGCCGAGGAACGACCACGGGTCGAAGACTCCCCGTTCGTCGCCAGCGATGGCTACCTGGTAGACGACGTTGCCCAGGGCGAGGAGGCAGAAGAAGAACAGCACCATCGACACCAGCGCCACGCTCTTGCGGAAGTCGTGCCACTGATCCAGCTTCTCCGGCATCGCCGTCACCGGATCCGACTGCCCCGTTTCGCTCACGCCCGCACCATCCCACAGGGCGACCACCGAGGGCGACCCCGCCTTCACTGAGGGATTCAGTCTTGACATCCAGACTTCAAAATGAAGCGGCTAGCGCCGCTGGAAGCGTCGAAGTTGGCGTGGGCACCGCCGAGGAGGGCAAAGCCGCTCTGGACAGCCTCACCCGATCGTTCGGCGAGCATCAGAGAAGCCTCGGCCCCTGACGGGGCCGGCCGGACAACCGGCTGCGGGCGATGCCGGGTCTCGTTTGATGCCTGACAGAGCGGCGTCGAATAATGGCCGACATGATCACGGTGAGGCCGTGCGCGCCAGGATGTGAGGCGAGGAGGAGGGCACGGTGAAACGGAGGCGGCAACGGCTGGCGGCTGTGGAGGCGACCGAGGCTCACGTGCGGGCCTTCTTCGCTGGGCATGACGTTGAGATCGTCGACTACGACCTTGGGTTCGGCCGTCGCAGGGCTGTGCCCGACCTGCGCATCATGATCGTCGGTCCAGGACCCCGCAGCGACTCCTGGGCATATGTCACCGCCGGCTGCTGGTCGGCGGTCAACCAGGACGGCCACGGGATCGAGTTCGTGATGACGTCGAAATTGCGGGAATCGGCAATGGTCGATCTGATCGCCATGGCCGCCTACTACCACGTGGGCCATCGCCTCGACCACTGGCACACGATGCCGATTGGCGACCCTTGGCTCCCGGGCTCCGCGTGTGATCACCTGCTCGTCAGCTTGCCCTATCTGCACGGCCCAGACCTGGAGGTGTGCGCGTTGCCGTCTGGGCATGCCCGGCTCTTGTGGTTGTTGCCGATCACCACAGCCGAGAAGGCGTTCCGGCAGCAGCACGACACCGAGGCGTTGGAACAGCGATTCGACGATGCCGCGATCGACCCAACGGATCCGTTGCGCGCGTCCGTAGCCTGAAAGAACGAGTGTCACGAGCGAGCCGGGTCGACGCCGTCGGGAGGCGTCTGCCAGAGGCGCGCGACGGTCGTTTGCCGAAATCGTGAGGAGCGGTATGGGGCGAAGACGGCCCTACTGGCTTTTGCCGACGGAGACATCCGTCCGGCGCTGCGTGGTGCCAAGCGGTCGAGGCGAGCCGAAGGATCATCATGCACGGGATGCACTCGGTCTTGGACTGGCTCAGTTTCGCGGTCTGGGAGGACGGTGTGCTGATCAGGTCGCTGAGCCTGTCGCCGGACGGAGGCATCCAGGAAAACATCGGCAAGCCGTACGACTTCGAACTGCCGTACTGGGCCGGTGAGCATGCCGTCGAGCCCGTACCGGGCTGGCACAACCAGGACCCTTACCCGCTGCCGTTCCATCCCCTTGACTTGGGCGAGGAGGCGTTGCGCGCACTGTTCGGCTTCTCCGTCGAGGGCCGCTCTGCGCCGGACGACATCGACGCCGAGGCCGTTCACCTGCACGGCTTTCGGGTGACCGACCCGGCCGGCGAGGAACAGGCCGCCCGTGAGGCCGCGTACCGCAGCGGCACTACAGGCCATGGGACCACCGCGGAGGTACCGGATGGGACCGGATGGAACGATGCACGAGGTCTGCCCTGACAACCGCTCCTGGTGCTGCTTCAACTCGACGAGGTGGCGCTCACAGAGCCTAGATCGCACCGGTCACCTGAGGTCGTCGGATGAACTGTCGGTCGCGGGCGGTGACCGAAGCCGTTGGGCTGGCCGCTCGGAGGACGACATCGAGAACCAGGTCTGGATCCGCCAGGTAGGCGCCGCTGGCCCATGCGGCATTCGCCTCGATCACAGCCCAGGAGCCGTCGACCAGTCCAACGTCCACGACGATGGCGGAGGGCAGCGTGTGCCCGTATCCGGCGATGAGATCGGTGCCGAAGGCTAGTGCGTCAGTCGACGGAGGGCCGAGGTGCAACCGGCCGTGCGCGGCGTACTGGCTGCCTGTGTGGACAACACCGTCGAGCAGGTGTAGCCGGTACTCGGCGGTGAAGTCGACGATGTCGCTGACGAGCACTGGAGTCCGTCGGTCGACAGCATCCGGGCCGGGCAGGCGGGAGCCATCGGTGTAGATCATCGCCGGGATGTTCTTGTCGTTGGGCGACTTGATGAACGCCGGTCGCCGGAGTTCGTAGGCCTCGCCGATGGCGACCAAGGTGATCTCGCGGCGGGTAAGTTCACGAGGAAGGCCAGTCAGCCAGCCAGGTGCAGCCTCCAGGGGCGCGATCCCGAGCAGCGGTGCGACGACGTCGGCGAAGCTTGGTCCCGCATGAAGGTGATCAGCACGCAACCCGGCAGGTACGTCGAAAGTGCGAAGCTGGACGGTGCGTAGTCCGCGTCGGTGAGCGGCTTCGCGCAAGCTCTGAGCCGAGGCGGTCAGGCGCGGCGGCAGGACAAGTGTCACGGCCGATGATCCTGCCCGAATGCACCGTGACCGTTACAGCGGTTATCAGGCGTTCTGGTGCGGCCGGCGCGCGAGCGCGCGGTGGGCTGTCGACAGCAACGGGTATCCACCAGGCTTTCCCGACGGCGGCAGCGCGCTCATTGCGTCGCGCGCGTGCGGCGCGCTGCGACGTAGCGGCGCATCTTCTCGGCGGTTCCGCAGTCGTCCATGCTGCACCAGCGGCGACTGCGGTTCTTGCTTTCGTCGTTGAAGATGAAGCGGCAGCCTCCGCATCCCTTGATCCGGTCCAGCGCACCCGTGGTGAGCAACTGGACTGCTGCGTGCACCACTGGCCGCAGAGGTCGGGCGAGCGTGTGGTCGTCTCGCCAGACCCAGTCGAACGTGCTGCCGCCCTCAAGCTGTGCGTGGCCGAGTGCGTCCGCTTCGTCGTCGCGCAGCCGGGCCAGTGCAGACGTGCTCGGGGCTTCTCCAACGGTCAGCGGCCGAAACACCTCGTCGAGGTAGTCGCGGGTGTGCAGGGCTCGCGAGAAGGCAGCGCTGGCGCCGTCCGGGTCGTTGCGGGACAGCCGGCGCAGCGCTGTCGCCTCTGTCTCGGTGAGGGCGCCCGCGTGCACCCCCCAGGCGACCAGCTCCGGATAGCCGGTCAGCACGTCGTCGTCCGGGAGCCCGACGGGTGGGCCGGAGCGGGTGTTGATGAAGTCCAGGGCGAGGTTGCCGCCCACCAGGTTCATCCGCGTGACGCCCTCGACTGTTTCCATCAAAACCAACTTTACCAGTTGACCGTCGGCAAGGGGGATCGCTAGCTTGTTTCTGGCGTACATGATTTAGCTGGTAACAAGGGAGGTCGCATGGGCCACAGGCGAGCAGTGGGAGCACTGATCGGCTTGTCGGGCGGGACGTTCCTCTACACCACAGCGGAGGCGCTGCCCATCGGGCTGCTGCTCCCGATGGCCGCGGACCTTGCCGTCTCGCCGTCGCAGGTGGGCATGCTCGTCACCGCGTACGGCGCGGTGGTGGTCGTCGCCTCGATCCCGCTGACGGCGCTGGCCCGGAGAATCCCCCGTCGGCGACTGCTGTCCGCGCTCCTGGCCGGCTTCGTGGTGAGCACCGCGATCACGGTGTTCGCGAGCTCGTTTGCGCTGCTGCTGGCGGCCAGGATGGCAACCGCGGCGACCCATGCGTTGTTCTGGGCTGTGGTGGTGCCGGCCGCGGCCGAGCTGTTCCGACCCGGACTGCGCGGTCGGGTGGTCGCGATCGTGTTCGCCGGCGGCAGCGTCGCTCTGGTCCTGGGCGTGCCCGCGGGCACCTGGCTGGGCGAACGCGCCGGCTGGCGGGTGTCGTTCCTGGCGGTGGCCGGGCTCGGCGCGATCGTGCTCGTCGCGGTGGCCTCGCTCCTGCCGTCGACGCCACCCAACGAGGGACATGCCGCCCGGGGCGCGACACCCGACGTCTACCGCTTCTGGCTGCTGGTCGCGGTGGCCATCCTGGCGACCGCCGGTGCCATCGCCGGCTACACCTACGTCGCCCTCTTCGTCACCGAGGTCAGCGGGTTCGCCGCCTCGGCGGTCGGGGTCATCCTGCTGGTGCGCGGCGTCGCCAGCGTGCTCGGGATCCTCGCCGTCGGAGTGGTGGTGGACCGCAGCCCGTGGCTCGCCCTGGCTGCGACCGTCACGCTCCAGTCGGTGGCACTGCTCGGGCTGTACGCGGTCGGCCACCGGCCGGCGGCTGCCGTGGGCCTGCTCGCCCTGGCCGGGCTGGCGTTCGCGGCGTTCACCGCGGTGCTCGGTGGCATTGTGCTCGAGGTTGCGCCCGGGCGTTCCGACCTCGCCGCCGCCACCGTCTCTGCCGCCGTCAACGTCGGCATCACCGGTGGCACCCTGGTCGCCGGCCTCGCGCTACCGAGCCACGGTGTGCGCAGCACGGTGCTGCTGGGCGCACTGCTCGGCGTCGTCGCTCTGATGATGGTCGCCGGTGCTTTCACCGGGCGGCGGCGCGCTACCCGACCGGCGAAGGCACCGGCGGTAGCCTGGGGCCGGGCGACGAGCGGAGTGGACGGGGGCCGATGAGTCGCGCGGTGGAGGAGTCGAACCGGGCGATGCTGCG
>NZ_JAGPYA010000024.1:0-96332 GCF_018070245.1 Micromonospora sp. M61
CGGGGGCCGGCCCCGGCCTGTCCAGCCAGGACCGGCACGAGCGAACGTCACCGAATCGAGGGGTCTGTGGATACCGCGGAGCTGCCAGCGGCGCGGCCGGCGGCACCCGCCCGGCGAGCCGCCGCACTGCGCCGGGCTCTCCGTGAGCTGGGGCTCGTCGCCGCTCTGTTTCTCATCTACAAGGCGGCTCGGGTGGCGGGAGCCGACCGGGTGTCGACCGCTGTGGGAAACGGGGAGTGGATCTGGCGGTTGGAGCGCCTGTTCCACCTGCCCGACGAGGCCGCCTTCCAACGCCCGGTGCTCTCCCACGAGCTGTTGGTGCACCTGGCCAACGGCTACTACGCGTACGTGCACTTCCCCGCCACGGTCCTCTGTCTGATCTGGCTGTACGTACGACACCCCGTGCGTTATCTCTGGACGCGTCGAATGCTCGCCGGGCTCACCGCGGCCGCACTGGCGCTGCACTTCCTGGTCCCGCTGGCACCGCCGCGACTGACCGCCCTGACCGGCATGGTGGACACCGGCAGCCGTTACGGGCCCGCCGTCTACGGCCCACCCGACACGGACGCGTTGAGCAACCAGTACGCCGCCATGCCCTCCCTGCACGTCGGCTGGGCCCTCGCCGTGGCCGTCGCGCTCATCGCGGTGACCGGCGGGCGCCTGCGGTGGCTGTGGCTGGCGCACCCGCTCGCCACCCTGCTGGTGGTGGTGACCACTGGCAACCACTACTGGCTCGACGGCATCGTCGCGGCCGTGCTGCTCGCCATCGTCTGCCTGGTGCTGCCCAGGCCCCGCGCCGGCGACCAGCCCACCCACCCGCCGACGCGGCGCCCGGGCGGATGGCCCCGCCAACGCGTACCGGCTCCGCAGGCGCCGCCCGGTCACCCAGCCGGGCGAGCCGACGCTGGTGACGTCGTCCGAACGCCCTGACCGTTGGTGTGCTCGTCAGCCGGTCGGCTCCGGTTCACGTGCCTGCCAGCTCAGGCGGTCGCGGTGCAGCCGTTGCACGGCTGCCCGGCCGAACGTGAACGGTATGGCACCCAGGGCGACCAGTCCCAGGACGCCCGATCCGGTCACGTCGAAGACGGCGCTCACGTCGCCGAACAGTTGGGCGACTGCCTGGAAGGCCACGTGGAAGCCGATGCCCGCCCAGATGTCGCCGGTGGCGACCCGGAAGCCACCCAGGAGCAGAGCGAAGACGAAGAACAGCAGCAGTCTGTCGGGGGAGGTGGCGGCGCCGACCAGAAACCCGAACAGGGTGAACAACACGGACTGCCCGAGGACGGCCTGCCAGGCCGGTAACCGGGTGGCGAGGTTGCGCTGAAGGTAGCCGCGGAAGACGAGCTCTTCCGGCAGCGCCTCGTACAGGAAGACGAGGACGACCAGCAGCGCCGCCACGCCCAGGGCGTGCGCCGCTGAGGTGCGCAGGCGGATCTCGACCCAACCGAAGCCGAGGCAGAGCGCGAACCCCGCCGCGGCGGGGATGAGCCAGCAGGCCATGCCGAGCAGCAGTCGTCGCCAACCGGTGCGCAGGGAGGGCAACCCGAGACCGGTCCAGGGGCGACGGTCGAGCAGGCGACGGGCGGCCACCACCAGGGGTACGACGAGCACCGTCGTGAGGATGGCCCTGGCCTCATGGGTCGGGCGGTCGTAGTCGCCATCGAGAAGAGCCCCGACAAGCAGCCACACCAGCACAGCGCCGACGGACACGACGAGGACCCGCCAGGGCAGGGCGAGACGAGGTCCGGCGCTCACCACGCGCAGCGTAGCCAGCGGTGGCAAGGGCGACCGGTCAGCGACCGAGGACGAGGTAGGCGAGGCCGAGAACGCCGCGATAGCCGTCGACGTACTCGCGCAGGCGGTCGTCGAGTTCTGCGCGGACATCGACCGCCCGGGGGTCCTCCGGGTAGCTGAGCAGCCACTCCTGGCGGCCCGCCAGCCAGGTGGATTCGAAATCGTCCCACTCCCGTTGGTCGGCGGTGCTCAGGTGCAGCACCCGCCATCCCCGCTCACGGGCGGCCTCGACGAGTCTCGGCAGATCCGTGACCTCCGCTCCGAAGGTCTGCTCGACCGCCGGCGTGGGGGGACGTTCCCAGTACGCCTCACCGAACAGCAGCCTTCCGCCGGGCCGGACCACCCTGGCGAGGGCGTCGAGGGCGGCGTCGGTGCCACCGAAGGCATGCGCCGAGCCGATGCAGAGGACTCGGTCGGCGGGCTCCTGCCAGGCCGCCGCTTCGCCCATCACGAAGGCGACGTGCCGGTTCAGGGACCGCCCCGCGGCCAGCCGCCGCCCCCGGGCGAGGGCAGCGTCGTCGGTGTCGACGCCGACGCCCCTCGTCGCGACCGGGCCGGACACGCCTCCGGCGGCGACCGCCCGCAGCAGCAGCTCACCCCAACCGCAGCCGAGGTCGAGCACGCGCGCGCCCGGGCGGACGTCGAGTCGTTGCAGCAGCAACGCCGCGTGCTCCTGCGACAGCGGAGTGTTCCAGCGCATCCGGGCGTAGCGGCTGGCGGCGAGGTGGTCGGTTGACTGCATGCGTTGAGGGTGTCAAGGCGTGATCGTCGGCGTGCGCCGGGTCCGACACTCCGGCGTACGGCAGGATCGGTCAGATGGGCGCGGAGCAGGCGGGGCCGTTTCGGCGGCCGACCCCGCAGGAGGTGGCGGCGGCGGCCGGCCGGGGTCTCGCGGACGTGATCGGCCCCGGCCTGCGGGTGCTGTTCTGTGGCTTCAACCCGGGCCTCTATTCCGCCGCCGTGGGGTTGCCCTTCGCCCGTAAGGGCAGCCGGTTCTGGCCGGCCCTGCACGGCGGCGGCTTCACCGACCGGGAGCTGCACCCGTGGGAACACGACGAGCTGCTGCGCCAGGGCCTTGGCATCACCAGCCTGAGCAACCGGGCCACCGCCCGCGCCGACGAACTGACGTCGGCGGAGCTGGTGGCCGGCGTGACGGGGTTGGCGGTGAAGGCGCAGCGGTACCGGCCGCGGTGGGTGGCCATCCTCGGGGTGACCGCGTACCGGATCGCCTTCGTCCGACCCCGGGCCGGGCTGGGTCCGCAGCCGGACCGGCTGGGCCCGGCCCGGCTCTGGGTGCTGCCCAACCCCAGTGGTCTGAACGCGCACTTTCCGCTGCCGGCGTTGACCGCCGAGTTCGGCAAGCTGCGCCAGGAGATCGACGGTTAGGCGTGCGGGGTGGACGCCTCGGCGACCAGCGCCTGGTAGTAGGGCTGCATCCTGGGGTGGTAGTCGTCGAACTGGGGGAGGGGAGAGCCGTCCCGGGAGGCGACCAGCATGTCCAGGTAGTACTCCCAGCCGGCGCCGACCTCGGCGATGCCCTCCACGCTGCTGAGGTGCTGGACGAACCGCAGCTCGGTGGTGCCGTCGGTCTCGGTCAACACCATCTCCAGCAGCCAGGTCCCGTAGCTGTCGATCATCGACACGGCGAGGCGTCGCTCTGGTTCGCACGCGTCGATGCGCACGTCACACCAGGGCTGCTGCTCCTCGTACGCCATCTGGACCTGGATGGTCCGTCCGGGCGCGGCGTCGCCCTTCCAGGGGCCGAACCAGCGGGCCGTGCGCTCCGACTCGGTCAGGCTGGCCCAGACGTCCGTCGCCGGGGCGCGGAACGTCCGGGTCAGGACGAGATCGTGGCCGGTGGCGGTGCGAAAAAGGCGTCCGGCGGGTGTACGGATCATGCCGTGTGCTCCCTTCGGTGCTCCGCCGGGCCGCGGCTGCGGCGCTCTCGGCGGGTGCGATAGACCTCGGTCTCCAACGCGTCGAGGTGCCGCTCCCACCGGTCGGGGGCCGCGAGTGCGGCGAGCCAGTCCACCAGCGGGGCGAGCGGGCGCGGATCGAATCGGTAGATCCTCTGTCGGCCGACCATCTCGTCGTGCACCAGACCGCTCTCGCGCAGCAGCCGCAGGTGGCGGCTGATCGCGGGTCGGCTGATCACGAATCGCTGGGCGATGTCGCCCGCGGACAACGGCTCGTCGCGCAGCAGGGTCAGGATGTGCCGTCGTACCGGATCCGCGATCGCGGTGGCCACCTCGTTCACCTGGGAAGCGTAACCTATCGGTTACAGATTAACGTGGTGAAGGCCACGGACGGCCGCATTTCGCCGCGTCGATGGTGGGCACATGATCACTTGACCTGGCACTCTGTAAGGCATGGCCGCCCTCCTTCGCTCCCGCTTGACCGACTGGACGTTTGTCGTACCTGTGCTCGCCGTCCTGATATTGATGGTCACCTGGGGGCGGAGCCTGCCTGGGCCCGTCATCGTGGTTGTCGCGGTGCTGCTGGGCGGCGCGGTGCTCGCGGCCGTGCACCACGCGGAGGTGGTCGCCCACCGGGTGGGGGAGCCGTACGGGTCCTTGGTGCTCGCCGTCGCGGTCACCGTGATCGAGGTGGCCCTGATCGTCACGCTCATGATCAGCGGGCCGGAGAAGACCCAGTCGCTCGCCCGCGACACGGTCTTCGCCGCCGTAATGATCACCTGTAACGGGATACTCGGCCTGTCCCTGCTGCTCGGGGCGCTGCGCCGCCGAGTCGCCGTGTTCAACCCGGAGGGCACCGGTGGTGCGCTGGCCACCGTGATCACCCTGGCCACCCTGAGTCTGGTCATCCCCAGCTTCACCACGGCCCGCCCCGGCCCGGAGTTCAGCCCGGCCCAACTCGTCTTCGCCGCCGTCGCGTCGCTGGCCCTGTACGGGCTGTTCGTGCTCGTGCAGACCGGCCGGCACCGCGACTACTTCCTGCCGGTCGACAGCCGGGGCAAGGTCATCGAGACGGAGGAGCACGCCAAGCCGCCCACGACCCGCGCCGCGCTGGTGAGCCTGGGCCTGCTGTTGGTGGCGCTGGTCGCGGTGGTCGGCGACGCCAAGACGGTCTCCCCGACCATCGAGGCCGGGGTCGCGGCGGCGAACCTGCCGCACGCGTTTGTCGGCGTGATCATCGCCCTGCTGGTGCTGCTGCCGGAGACCCTGGCCGCCGCCCGCGCCGCCCGCCGCGACCGCGTCCAGACCAGCCTGAACCTCGCGCTCGGCTCCGCGATGGCCAGCATCGGCCTGACCATCCCGGCCATCGCGATCGCCTCGATCTGGTTGGACGGCCCGCTGCTGCTCGGCCTCGGCGGCACCCAGCTCACGCTGCTCGCGCTGACCGCCGTGACCGCGGTGCTGACCGTCGTGCCGGGTCGGGCCAACGTGCTGCAGGGTGGCGTACACCTGGTGTTGATGGCCGCCTTCGTCTTCCTGGCCGCGAGCCCCTGACCGTCACACGCTGCCGCCCGCGAGGCGGTCCGCGCGGGCGTTCAGGTAGCGCTGCTGCGCCAGGTTCGTCGACCGGGACGCCGCCATCCGGTACGCCTCCCGCGCCGCGACCCGCTCACCGACCAGCTCCCACAGGTGGGCGCGGGCGGCCGGCAGCCGTGGGTCGTCGGCCAGTCGTGGATCGTCGGCCAGGTCGGCGAGCAGCGCCAGGCCAGCCGACGGACCGCGGCTCATCGCCACCGCCACCGCGTGGTTGAGCGCCACCACCGGGTTGTCGGACATGCCGAGCAGCACCTCGTACAGGGCGGTGATCTGCGGCCAGTCGGTCGCCGCCGCGCTGGGCGCCTCGTCGTGCACCGCCGCGATGGCCGCCTGGAGCTGGTAGGGCCCGACGACCCCGCGCGGCAGCGCCCCGGTGATCAGCTCGACCCCCTCGGCGATCTGGTCGGCCCGCCACCGGCTCCGGTCCTGCTCGGCCATCGGCACCAGCTCGCCGTGCGGCCCGAGCCGGGCCGGAGCGCGGGCGTCGGTGAGCAGCATCAACGCGAGCAGCCCGGTGACCTCGGGATCGTTGGGCAGCAGCCGGTGCACCAGGCGGGTCAGCCGGATCGCCTCGGCGGTCAGGTCGGCGCGCAGCAACCCGGGGCCGGCCGTGCGCGCGTACGCCTCCGTGAAGATCAGGTAGAGCACGTGCAGCACGGCGGCGAGCCGGTCCGCGCGCTCCGGGCCGGTCGGCGGCGCGAACCGCAGTCCACTGTCGCGGATCCGTTGCTTTCCCCGGCTGATCCGCCGGGTCATCGTCGCCTCCGGCACCAGGAACGCACGTGCCACCTCGGCGGTGCTCAGCCCGCCCACGGCGCGCAGCGTGAGCGCGATCTGCGACGCCGGCGACAGCGCCGGGTGGCAGCACAGGAAGAGCAGGATGAGCGTGTCGTCCGCGTCAGCCGTCGGCTGGTCAGCCGCCGGAGCGCGCCACTGCTCCGGCAGCACCCACCGCGCCACCGTGTCCTCCCGCCGCCTGCGGGCCTGCTCCCTGCGCAGCAGGTCGGTCAGCCGGCGGGACGCGACGGTGATCAACCAGCCGCGCGGGTTGTCCGGTACGCCGTCGCGCGGCCAACCGCCCGCCGCCGCGATCAGCGCCTCCTGCACCGCGTCCTCCGCGGTGTCGAAATGCCCGTAGCGACGTACCAGCGCGCCGAGGACCTGCGGCGCCAGCTCGCGCAGCAGGTCCTCGACAGGTGTCTGGGCCACCGGTCAGCCGGCCAGGTCCTCGATGCCCTCCAGCACCGGCCGCACGTCCACGTACCCGCCGGGGGCGTTGGGGTCGACCAGACCGGCGGCGATCTCGGTGGCGCGGTCGAAGCTGGCGCACTCCACGATCGTGTAACCCGCCAGGACCTCCTGCGTCTCCGGGTACGGCCCGTCGGTGACCACGGGTGCGCCCTCGCGTACCTGCACCCGGTGCGCGTGCACGGGCTCGCTCAAGCCCTGGGCGTCGACCAGCTCCCCGGACTCGGCCAGCGCCTGGTGGAACGTCTCCATGTGCTGGTGCATCGCCGCGATCTGCTCGGCCGACATCGCGGGCCGGTCGGAAGCCCGCCCCGACAACACGTCGTAGTCCTGCTGCGATCCGTAGAGCAGAATCATGTACTTCACGGGTGCTCCCTCCTGTTGGCTGGTGCCGCCGCGGCACCGCCTCACCAGAAACGTCGAACCCAACCCCCAACCCCGGACACCCGCCCCACCGCCAACCCCACCACCCCACCCCGACCCGCCCCGGTGATCAAGAGCTTTGCGTCACGACACGCCGGGCGGGCTGACGCAAAGCTCTTGATCACCAGCGCGGAGCAACAGGGACAGTCAACGGGTGGTGGTTGGGGGTTAGCTTGGCGGGATGGGGACTGTGTGGGTGGTGCTGGGGATCGTTGTGGTGGTGGCTGGCTCCGCGTTCGGGGTTGTGGTTTGGCGGGGGCGGGGGACCCGGGTCGGTGGGGTTGGGGGCGACGAGCCGGTGGCTGGGCGGGACGCCCGGGTGCGGCAGCAGCGGTACGAGGCCGAGCGGCACGGCGACCAGGGTGGCACCTGGCAGCGCGGTCGCGAGTCGGGTGGTTGAGCGGCACTGCCCGTAGGACCCGCCCGTTGGAGCCGCCGCCCGTAAAGCCCGCCGCCCGTCGAGCCCGCCCCGTGAACCGTCCGGCCGCGCCGCGCGTGAAACCGGTGACGGGGCGTTTCGGTCGCATCGTCGGGGTACTACCACCGCGAGCACCGAATGTCTGGGGAGGCACAGTGGGCACACGGTCGAGGCGCGATGCCCGGGGTCCGGTGGCCGCCCTGCTGATCGCCGCGCTGGTGTCACTCGCCTGCGCGGGCGGCGGGCTGGCCGAACCGGAGGGTGAGCGTCCCGCCCCGGGCCGGTCGCAGGCATCCCCGGGGCCGAGCACCACCCGGGCCGACAGCACCACCAGCGTCGCCGAGTTCGAGCAGGACGTCGCCGACGCGCAGGAGATCGCCGAGCGCTACTGGGCGGCCCAGTTCAAGGAGTCCGGGCAGCGGTTCCAACCCATCCGAAGGATCACCCCCTACCAGCGGGCGGGCGAGGTGTCCTGCGGTGGTCAGCCGTTGCCCCGCAACAACGCCGTCTACTGCTCGCAGGGCGACTTCATCGCGTACGACGTCGCCTGGTCGGTGGCGGCGTTCCGCCAGGTCGGCGACGCGTTCGTGTTCTACCTGCTCGGCCACGAGTACGCGCACGGCATCCAGGTGCGCCTCGGCATCAACTACAGCTTCACCATCCAGCAGGAGCTGCAGGCCGACTGCATGGCCGGGGCGTACCTCGGCGACTCGGTGCGTGCCGGCGCGCTGACCCTGGCCGAAGGCGACCTGGACGAGTTCCGCGAGGGGGTGGCGGCGGTCGGCGACGACCCCGACCAACCGTGGTTCGCGGAGGGCTCGCACGGCACCGCCGAGCAGCGCACCGACTCGTTCTTCCGCGGCTACGAGCGCTCACTGGAGGCCTGCGACCTGGGCTGAACGGGTTGCCCGGATCACGTCGGCACCCGTCGCGGCCGTCGGCGGTGGCTCGGCCTGGCAGGATCGCCGATGTCGGCCACGACCCTGGAGGATCCGCTGAGCAGCCATCACCCCGCCGCCGTGCTCTTCGACATGGACGGCACGCTGGTCGACAGCGAGAAGCTGTGGGACGTCGCGCTGCAGGAACTCGCCCAGGAGTACGGCGGGGAGCTGTCCGAGGACGCCCGCCGCTCGATCGTCGGCACCGCCATGGCCGAGTCGATGCGCATCCTGCATGACGACCTGGGGCAGCCCGAACGGGATCCGGAGATCAGCGGGGCGTGGATCAACGCGCGGATCCTGGAGCTGTTCCGCACCGGACTGCCCTGGCGGCCCGGCGCGTTCGAGCTGCTGCGCGCGGTCCGCGCGGCGGGAATCCCCACCGCGCTGGTCACCTCCAGCCCTCGGGCGCTGGTCGAGATCGCCCTGGACACTCTGGGTCGGGACAACTTCGACACGGTGGTCGCCGGTGACGAGGTGGTGGCGGCCAAGCCGCACCCGGAGCCCTACCTGACCGCGGCGCGGCTGCTGGGTGTGCCGATCGAGCGTTGTGTGGCGATCGAGGACTCGGCGACCGGGGTGGCCAGCGCGCTCGCGTCCGGCGCGGCGGTGCTGGCCGTACCGGCGGAGGTGGCGCTCGCGAGCACTGTCGGCGTACGCCAGACGGAGAGCCTGACCGGCGTGGACCTGGAGTTTCTCGCGGCGTTGCTGGCCGACCGGGCCGCGGCGACCGGCTGACGGGTCGACCCGGGTCACGGGCGTTCGGCGAAGACCGCCCCGACCACCTGGTAACTGTCGAACGCTCTCGCGGCCCCCGCGTACGCGGCCAGGTGGATGAACACCTCGACGATCTCTTCCTTGGTCACGCCCGAGCTCAACGCGATGCGCAGCTGGCCCCGCAGCGGCTCGTGGGTGCCGAGGGTGGCGGCGACCGCCACCGAGACGAGGCAGCGGCTGCGCAGGTCCAGGCCCTCCCGGGGCCATGCCTCGCCGAAGGTTTGCACGGTGGCGAGACGACGGAAGTCGTGCCCGACCGGCGGTTCGCCCTCGCCGAGCGGCAGCACCAGTGGCTGACCGAGGAGCCGCTCGGCGTTGTCGAGTGCCCGCTGGTACGCGTCCTGATCGGTCATGTCACCGGCCCCCGCTCACCGCCGTGGTCGCTGGCGGGCCGGTGCCCTGCCGGCACCACCAGCCTGGCAGTCGATCGCTGGCGGCCGCTGTCGAATCGGTCAGTCCGCGACGGCCGATGCCCCCGATCGCCAGGCGACCGGGGGCATCCATGGTGCCGATCAGTCGTGGGCGATGGCGCCCAGGACGTTGATCCGGGCCGCCCGGATGGCCGGCAGCACCGCAGCCACCACCCCGATGATCGCGGCGAGGCCGAGGAAGACACCCATCTGCCCCCAGGGGAGGATCAGGTCGGTGATGCCCTCGTCCTTGAGTGCCTCGACCACCGCGGCGCCGAGGCCGGTGCCGACCACCACGCCCAGCAACGCGCCGAACACGGAGATCACCACCGCCTCCACCGTGATCATGCCCATCGTCTGGCCGCGGCGCAGGCCGATCGCCCGCAGCAGACCCAGCTCGCGGGTCCGCTCCAGCACCGACAGCGCCAGGGTGTTGATGATGCCGAGCACGGCGATGATGATGGCCAGGGCCAACAGGATCTGGATCATCGTGAGCAGGCCGTCGAGCGAACTCGTCTGCTGCTCGATGAACGCGTCCCGGTCGGCCACCGACACCTCGGGGCTGTCCGCGAGAAGCGCCTCCACCTGCGGCTGCACGTCGGACACCCGCGCGCCCGGGGCGAGCTGGATGAAGCCCTGGATGGGCTGCGGGATGGCGAAGTCCTTCGCCGCGGCCGGCGGCAGCGTCACCGGGTTGGTCAGCTGCGACGACTCGTAGATGCCGCTGACCGTGTACGTGCGGACCTCACCGCGGGTCAGCTGCACGTTCACCGTCGACCCCACCGACCAGCCACGGGACGTGGCGGTGTCCGAGCTGGCCAGCATCTGGGTCGGCCCGAGCCGGTCGATGTCACCGGCGGTGGCCTTCGCGCCGAAGATCTGCCGCAGCGACGCGATGTCGCTGCTCGCCGCGACCCAGGTGCTCTCGCCGTCGACCCTCGCCATGTCGCCGTACTCGCCGTCGACCAGTTGCACGCCGGGCAGAGCCTTCGCCTTGTCCAACACGCCCGGGTCGAAGCTCGGCGGACGCGGACCGCCCTGCTGCCCGGAGATCACCAGCTGGGCCTTGATGGTGTCCTGGGCGAGCGCGCTGATGCTGCCCTTGGCCGAGTCGAGGATCACCGTGACGCCGGTGACCAGCGCGATGCCGACCATCAGCGCCGCGGCGGTGATCGCCGTACGGCGCGGGTTGCGCCCGGAGTTGAGCCGGCCCAGCTTGCCCGGCACCGACCAGGAGAAGATCGCCCCGAGCAGGCTCACCACCGGCCGGCTGATCAGCGGGGTCAGCAGCGCCACCCCGATGAAGGCGAACAGCACCCCACCGAGGATGGTGGCCAGGGTCTGACCGCCGGCGTTGCCGCTGAGCCCGAGGAACAGCAGCACCGCGCCGATGCCGGTGACCACCGACCCGGTCACGGTGATCTTGGTCAACGGTCGGTCCGGCGTGGCCACGTCCTGCATCGCCGCGATCGGCGGGATCCGCGATGCCCGCAGCGCCGGCAGCAGCGCCGCCACCACAGTGATGACCAGCCCCACGGCGAACGACCCGATCACCGCAGCCGCCGGCACACCGATCCCGGCCAGGGTCAGGCCGCCGGCCAGCTTGCCGAACAGGAACGCCAGCAGCGCGCCCACCCCGATGCCGGCACCGAGGCCGAGCACCGAGGCGATCAGACCGACCGCGATGGCCTCCAGCACCACCGAACCGATGATCTGCCGCCCACTGGCCCCGATGGCGCGCATCAGCGCCAACTCGCGGGTGCGCTGGGCCACGATGATCGAGAAGGTGTTGAGGATCAGGAACGTGCCCACCAGCAATGCCACCGCGGCGAAGCCGAGCAGAATCTTGTTGAAGAAGGACAGGCCCTCCTTCAGGCTGGCCGAGGCGTCAGCGGCCACCTGCTCGCCGGTCTTCACGTCGAAGTCCGCGCCCAGGGTGCGGGCCACGTCGTCGCGCAGCTTCTCGTCGGAGACCCCGTTGGCGGCGTTCACGGTGATGCTGCTGAACGTGTCCGGCTCGCCCAGCATCAGCCGCTGCGCCACCGGGGTTGTGAAGAAGACCTCGTTGACCCCGCCGATGGAGTCCCGGTCACCGCTGTAACCGGCGATGCCGACCAGGGTGAAGTCCCGCTTCTTCGACTCGAACGCGGTGAGCACGCCGACCTTCTGGCCGACCTGCACCTTCGCCGTGGTGGCCAGGGACTTGTTGATGACGATCTCGTCCTCGGCCTGCGGCGCGCGGCCCTCGCGCAGCTGCAGCAGGTCGCTCTCACCGGTCCAGTTCTCGCCCAGCTGCGGCGGACCGAACGAGCTGACGACCTTGCCGTTGCTGCCGATCACCCGCGCGCCGTCGGCGTTCACGATGCCCGTGGCCGAGGCCACGCCCGGCACCTGCTTCACCCGGTCCACCAGGGCGGCCGGCAGGGGAGCGGAGGTCTGCTCGCCCTCCATCTCGTTGAGCTCCACCTTCGGCTTCGCCGCGACGTTCACGTCGATCTCGGAGAAGCCGTCGGCGAAGACCGAGTCGAAGGAGCGGCCCAGCGTGTCGGTGAGCACGAAGGCGCCGGACACGAACATGACCCCGAGCACGACCGCCAGCCCGGACAGGATCAGCCGGACCTTGCGGGCCAGCAGACTCTTCAGTGTCGCCCGGAACATCAGTTG
Source organism: Micromonospora sp. M61 (assembly GCF_018070245.1). Taxonomy (NCBI): domain Bacteria; kingdom Bacillati; phylum Actinomycetota; class Actinomycetes; order Micromonosporales; family Micromonosporaceae; genus Micromonospora; species Micromonospora sp. M61. The sequence goes on from NZ_JAGPYA010000024.1 coordinate 12,185, forward strand.
CCCACCTCAGCCGGAGTGTCCAGCTTCTTCATGGTGTCCAGCACCGTCTCGGCGGTCGGCTCGATCAGCTCCGAGACGATCTCCCCGTCGGCGAGGAAGACCACCCGGTCGGCGTACGCGGCGGCGGTCGGGTCGTGGGTGACCATGACGATGGTCTGGCCGTGCTCGCGCACCGAATTACGCAGGAAGCCGAGCACCTCCGCGCCGGAGCGCGAGTCCAGGTTGCCGGTCGGTTCGTCCGCGAAGATCACCTCCGGGCGGGAGACCAGGGCCCGCGCGCACGCCACCCGCTGCTGCTGCCCGCCGGAGAGCTGCGCCGGCCGGTGGTCCAGCCGGTCCCGCAGACCGACGGTGTTGATCACCGTGTCGTACCAGGCCGGGTCCGGCTTGCGCCCGGCGATCGACAGCGGCAGCAGGATGTTCTCCTTCGCGGTCAGGGTGGGCAGCAGGTTGAACTGCTGGAAGATGAACCCGACCTTGTCGCGGCGCAGCTTCGTCAGACCCGCGTCACCCAGCCCGGTCACGGTCGTCTCACCGATCTGCACCGTCCCCCGGGTCACCGAGTCCAGGCCGGCCAGGCAGTGCATCAGCGTCGACTTGCCGGACCCCGACGGCCCCATGATCGCGGTGAAGCGGCCACGTTCGAACTCCGCGCTGACCCCCCGCAGCGCGATGACCTGAGCCTCGCCGCTGCCGTACACCTTCCACACGTCGTTCGCCCGGGCCGCGGCCTGCGCCTGCTGGCCTACCGTCGCGGTCACGTCATCTACCTCTTCCGTCTGTCCGAAAATGCACGCCGCCCCCCGATGGTCCGGCGCGACTAGTTCAATCATCGGTGCTGCTCACGCCCGCCCCGTCCGCCCAGGGGCTGACCCGGAGCGGATATTCCGCTGCGGGTGCACCCCCATGCCGGATCAGGGTTGCCCCTGACCCGGCGACCGGTCGAGCGTGTTTCCAGCTGGCGAAACCCCCCGCCGGCTCCGACTGTGTCCCCTCACGTCACAGGAGGGTCAACCGCGCCGGGCCGTCTCCGGTCACGGTAGGTGACGGAGGCAACGGCGGCCGTCACCCCACGGTGGGATCTTCGAGTACGCCGGGTGAGGTAGTCGGGCCGCCGGCGGCTACGCCCTGGGGCGGACCAAGCCCGACTCGTACGCCAGCACGACGGCCTGCACCCGGTCGCGCAGCCGCAGCTTGGTCAGCACATGCCCGACGTGGGTCTTGATGGTGGTTTCGCTGACCGACAGCACCGCCGCGATCTCGGCGTTGGACAGCCCTCGGGCGACCTGCACCAGCACCTCGCGTTCCCGGTCGGTGAGCGCGTCGAGCGCCGCCGACGGCGTCGCCGCCGGGTCGGGCAGCAACTCGGCGAACCGGTCCAGCAGTCGCCGCAGGATGCGGGGAGCCACCACCGCGTCCCCACCGGCGACCGTGCGGATCGCCGCGATCAACTCCTCGGCGGGCACGTCCTTGGCCAGGAACCCGCTGGCGCCCGCACGCAACGCGCCCACCACGTACTCGTCCAGGTCGAAGGTGGTCAGCACCAGCACCCGCACCGGGAGTCGGGCGTCGACGATCGCCCGGGTCGCGGCCACCCCGTCCATCCGGGGCATCCGGATGTCCATCAGGACGACGTCGGGCAGCAGCCGGCGGGACAGCTCCACCGCCTCCACGCCGTCACCGGCCTCCGCCACCACGTGCAGGTCGCCCTCGGCGCCCAGCACCATCCGGAACCCGGTACGCAGCAGCGGCTGGTCGTCGGCGAGCAGGATCCGCACCGGCCGCCCCGGGGTCGCCTGTTCGGTCATCTCGCCTCCTGTCCGGCCTGCCGCACCCGGTCATCCTCGCGTACGTCGGCGGGTGCGTCGCGGATCACCGTAGAGGCCGGCCGGTCGCCCTGTCCCGACCGCAGCGGCACCGCTGCGGTCGGGTCCCCAACCGATCGGCGCGGCTCGCCCACCGACCCGAGGAGGCGATCAGCGTCGCCGGAGCCGGACCGACCTCACCGCGACGCGGGGGGCGGCTGTCACTCGTCGGCGCCCGGCACCACCGGAACCGATCGGGAGTCGCGCAACGGGTCGGCACTCGCCGCCGCGACCGGGAACGGCGGCGGAGTGCCACCGAAGGTGGGACAGAGCGCCTGGTGGCTGCACCAGTCGCACAGCTTGCTCGGCCGAGGCCGGAAGTCCTGCCGGGCGGTGGCCTGCTCGATGGCCCGCCACAGGGCCACCACCGTGCGCTCGAAGCGGACCAGCTCGTCGGCGTCCGGCGTGTAGTCCAACACCTCGGCGTCGCGCAGGTAGAGCAGCCGCAGCACCCGGGGCACCACCCCCCGGGTGCGCCACAGCACCAGGGCGTAGAACTTGAGCTGGAACAGCGCCCGCGCCTCGAACGCCTCCCGAGGAGCGCCGCCGGTCTTGTAGTCGACCACCCGCAGCGCCCCGTCCGGGGCGACGTCGAGCCGGTCGAGGTAACCCCGGATCAGCAACTCGTCGTCGACCACCGCCGAGATCAGGCTCTCCCGCTCGGCCGGCTCCAACCGGGTCGGGTCCTCCACGGCGAAGTAACCCTCCAGCAGCCCGGCGGCCGAGCGGAGGAACTCCACCGGGTCGGCCGGCTCCGCGCCGTCGAACACCCCGGCCAGCTCCGGCTGCTCGGTGACCAGCCGGTCCCACTGTGGGGCCACCAGATCGCCAGCTGCCGCCGGTGTACGGCCCTGCGCGGGCAGGTCGAACAGGCGCTCCAGCACCGCGTGCACCAGCGTGCCCCGGGCCTGCTCCATGGTGGTGCGCTCGGGCAGCCGGTCGATGCTGCGGAACCGGTAGAGCAGCGGGCAGGTCTTGAAATCCGCCGCACGCGACGGCGACAGCGAGGCTCGCACCGTCGGCGGCGCCTGCGCCGGGGTGGAAGGTTGGGGAGTGGTGACCGGTTCCGCCGTCATGTCGGCAAAGGTTAGGGCACCGGTGTGACACCGACCGCCGCCCGCCCCACACAGCAACGGTCCGTAGCATCGTGGCGATGGAGCAGACATCCCGGCCGCCGCGCCGACCCGACCGGCGCCCCGGCCTGAACGTCGGCCGGGTGTTCGGGGTGCCGCTGCACCTCAACGTCTCCATGGTCCTGTTCGCGGTGCTCATCGCCGTGCTGTACGCCGAGTTCGCCCGCCGGCAGCTGGACCTGCCGCAGATCAGCGGCTATCTGATCGGCTTCGGCTTCGTGGTGTCACTGCTCGGGTCGGTGCTGCTGCACGAGCTGGGTCACGCCCTCACCGCCCGGCGGTACGGCATCGGTGTGCGCGGAATCACCCTGGAACTGCTCGGCGGCTACACCGAGATGGACCGGGACGCCCCGTCCCCCCGCGTCGACCTGCTGGTGTCCCTGGCCGGCCCCGCGGTCTCCGCGGTGCTCGGCGTCCTCGCGGTCGCCGCCACGCTCGCCCTGCCCCAGGGGACCGTGGCCCACCAGCTCGCCTTCCAGCTCGCGGTCAGCAACGTCATCGTCGCGCTGTTCAACAGCCTGCCCGGGCTGCCGCTCGACGGTGGCCGGGCGCTGCGCGCCGCGGTGTGGGGGCTGACCCGCGACCGGCACCTCGGCACCGAGGTCGCCGGCTGGGCCGGCCGCGTCGTCGCCGTCGGCACCACGGTCGTGGTCCTGCTGCTCACCGTCACCGACCGCCTGGCGCCGCTGGCGCTGCCGCTGATGCTGCTGGTCGCCGTCACACTCTGGCGCGGCGCCGGCCAGTCGATCCGGGCCGCCCGGGTCAGCCGCCGGTTCCCGCTGATCGACCTGTCGCGCCTGGCCCGCCCGGTCTGGCCGGTGAGCACCGGCACGCCCCTGGCCGAGGCGCAGCGCCGACGCGCCGACGCCGCTCAACCCGGCGCCGCCCTGCTGGTCACCGACTCCACCGGCCGACCGGTGGCGCTGGTCGACCCGGCCGCCGCCGAGGCGGTCCCCGTCGAGCGCCGGCCGTGGCTGGCGGTGGACGCCGTGGCCAGGTCCCTGGGCACACTTCCCACGCTCACCCTCGGGTGGGACGGCGAGCGGGTGATGGAGGCCGTACAGACCCACCCGGGCGCGCAGTACGTGGTGACGTCAGGCGAAGATGTCGTCGGCATTCTGCACATCGCGGACCTGGCACAGCTCCTCGAACCCAACCGGAAGATGACACCGTGACCGCAACTCCCTCCACCGTCCCCGCCACCCCGGCGCTGACACCCGTGCACCGAGGGCCGTTCCGGCCCGGCGACCGGGTCCAGTTGACCGACCCCAAGGGGCGGATGCACACCGTGACGCTGGAGCCGGGCAAGGAGTTCCACACCCACCGCGGCATCCTGGCGCACGACACGCTGATCGGGCTCCCCGACGGCAGTGTGGTGACCACCGCCGGTGGCGGCACCGCGTTCCTGGCCCTGCGGCCACTCCTGTCGGACTACGTGCTGTCCATGCCGCGCGGCGCGCAGGTGATCTACCCGAAGGACTCGGCGCAGATCGTCGCGATGGGTGACATCTTCCCCGGCGCGAAGGTCCTCGAGGCCGGCGCCGGCTCCGGCGCGCTGAGCTGCTCCCTGCTGCGCGCCGTCGGCACCGAGGGTGAGCTGCACTCGTTCGAGCTGCGCGACGACTTCGCCCAGATCGCCAAGCGCAACGTCGAGGCGTTCTTCAACGGGCCGCACCCGTCGTGGAATCTGCACGTCGGCGACGTAGCGCAGTGCCAGGAGACCGGCTTCGACCGGATCATCCTGGACATGCTGACCCCCTGGGAGACCCTCGACATGGTCGAGCGGGCTCTGGTGCCCGGCGGGGTGTTCATCGGCTACGTCGCCACCACGCCGCAGCTCTCCGAGCTGGTGGAGGCGCTGCGCGAGCGCGGCGGCTGGACCGAGCCGCGCGCCTGGGAGTCCCTGGTCCGCGACTGGCACGCCGAGGGTCTCGCCGTCCGCCCGGACCACCGGATGATCGCGCACACCGCGTTCCTGGTGTCCGCGCGCAAGCTCGCCCCGGGGGTGACCGCGCCGCCGCGTCGGCGCAAGCCCAGCAAGGGCAACGAGGCGTACGCGCAGCGCCGCCAGGACCTGCGTGAGGCGGAGGCGGCCCGACAGGCCGCCGCCGCCCAGGCGGCCGGTGCGCAGCCCGACGGTACGGGGGAGATGGACAGGCCGTGACCATCGAGCTGGGCGTGGGCACCGCCGAGCCGGGGGAGGCGCCGGCATGAGCCGACCGGGCTACGGCGGCGGTGACCTTCCCGCGGTCTTTCCCGACTGGTCGCCGTACCAGGATCTGGAGTCGGCGGCGCGGGCCTACCTGCGCGACCCGGACGTCGCCCTGGAGGCACTCGGCGGCGTGCTGCGTGGGGCGTCGGTGCTCGGCTTCACCCTGGAACGCTTCGTCAACGAGGTCAACGGCGTGTGGCAGGAGGTCGTCGTCTGCGACGGCAGCCGCCTGATCCTCTGGCACGGCGAGGACGTGCCTCCGGAGGAGGGCCCCCCGGGCTCGATGACCTCGTCGCTGCGGGTGGTGCCGGTCTCGACCGTCACCGAGGTCGGCTGTCGGCGGCGACTCAACCGTGCCGAGAGCGGCGAGATCCGGGTCGACAGCATCGACGTCTACCTGCTGCTGACCTCACTGGACGAGGCGCCGCCGACCGAGGAGATGGCCGGCACGCCACGGCACGACGCGTTGCGCTTCGGCAAGACCCTCGACGACGGCGGGGCGGGTCAGATCGCCCGGCTGGAGGAGTTCGCGCGGCTGGTCGCCTCGGTGGTCGGTCGTCCGATGCTCTGAGGCGTACCCGTTTCGGGGCCGGCCGGGCCCTGCGGCCCGGCCGGTGGGTCGCTCAGTCCTCGGCGTCCGGGCCGGCGACCTCGACACCGTCGCCGCGCACCACGTGGATGCAGTCGCCGGGGCATTCCTTCGCGGAGTCGATCACCTCGAGTCGCAGGTGCTCCGGCACGTCGACGCGGCTGCCCGCCGCCATCCGCAGCTCACCGTCGGCGCCCTTGACGTAGGCGAGACCGTCGATGTCGAACTCGAAAACCTCTGGCGCGTACTGCACGCAGAGCCCGTCGCCTGTGCAGAGATCCTGGTCCACCCAGACCTGCAGCTGATCGGTCGCGACCTCGGCCACGGTGCACCCCCCATGTTCTCCCGTCCTACGCTTCGACGGTACCCGAACGCCGGTAACGGCCCGTCAGGCCACCCTTGGCGATCAAGGTTCGGTGACGAGGGTGTTGCGTGGGACCGAATCGGCCTCATAGCGGCTAGTGTTAGGGCAGAACGTTCAAGCCCCCCGGGGAGGTGGGACGTGGCAGCACGCAGCGACGACGCGGACTCGCGCGCCGCACGGTGGGAGAAGGAAGCCCACGATCTCTCCACGCAGGTCGCGTTCCTTCAGGAGGAACTCGCTCTGGTGCGGCGCAAGTTGACCGAAAGCCCCCGACACGTCCGGCAGCTCGAAGAGCGGCTGGCGGCCACCCAGGCACAGTTGGCGCGGCTGACCGAGAACAACGACCGGCTGGTGAGCACCCTCAAGGAAGCTCGCACGCAGATCGTGACGCTCAAGGAGGAGATCGACCGGCTCGCGCAACCGCCGAGCGGGTACGGCGTCTTCCTGGCCAAGCACGAGGACGGCACGGTGGACGTCTTCACCGGTGGCCGCAAGCTACGGGTCGCGGTCTCGCCCTCGCTCGAGGTGGGTGACCTGCGCCGTGGCCAGGAGGTCCTGCTCAACGACGCGCTCAACATCGTCGACGCGTTCGGCTACGAGCGGGTCGGTGAGGTGGTGATGCTCAAGGAGATCCTGGAGGGGCCGAACGGCGGGCCGGGCGACCGGGCGCTGGTGGTCTCCCACTCCGACGAGGAGCGCATCGTGCACCTCGCCGAGACACTCATCGGCTCGGCGATCCGGGCCGGCGACTCGCTCATGATCGAGCCCCGCTCGGCCTACGCGTACGAGCGGATCCCGAAGAGCGAGGTCGAGGAGCTGGTCCTGGAGGAGGTGCCCGACGTCGACTACGGCGACATCGGTGGCCTTCAGTCGCAGATCGAGCAGATCCGCGACGCGGTGGAGCTTCCCTTCCTGCACGCGGACCTGTTCCGTGAGCACCAGCTCCGCCCGCCCAAGGGCATCCTGCTCTACGGCCCGCCCGGCTGTGGCAAGACGCTCATCGCCAAGGCGGTGGCCAACTCGCTGGCCAAGAAGATCGCCGAACGGCAGGGCAAGGAGAAGCACACCAGCTTCTTCCTCAACATCAAGGGCCCTGAGCTGCTCAACAAGTACGTCGGCGAGACCGAGCGGCACATTCGGCTGATCTTCCAGCGGGCACGGGAGAAGGCCGGCGAGGGCACCCCGGTGATCGTGTTCTTCGACGAGATGGACTCGATCTTCCGGACCCGCGGCTCCGGTGTCTCCTCCGACGTGGAGAACACCATCGTCCCGCAGCTGCTCAGCGAGATCGACGGCGTGGAGGGCCTGGAGAACGTCATCGTCATCGGCGCCTCCAACCGGGAAGACATGATCGACCCGGCGATCCTGCGCCCCGGTCGGCTCGACGTGAAAATCAAGATCGAGCGACCGGACGCCGAAGCGGCCAAGGACATCTTCTCCAAGTACATCCTCTCCGGGCTGCCCCTGCACCCGGACGACCTGGCCGAGCACGGGGCCGACGCCCAGGCCACCGTGGCGGCCATGATCGACGCCGTGGTGCTGCGGATGTACTCCGAAACCGAGGAGAACCGCTTCCTCGAGGTCACCTACGCCAACGGTGACAAGGAAGTCCTCTACTTCAAGGACTTCAACTCCGGCGCGATGATCCAGAACATCGTCGACCGGAGCAAGAAGATGGCCATCAAGGAGTTCCTCACGTCCGGCCGCAAGGGGCTGCGCCTGCAGCACCTGCTCGACGCCTGCGTCGACGAGTTCCGCGAGAACGAGGATCTCCCCAACACCACCAACCCCGACGACTGGGCCCGCATCTCCGGCAAGAAGGGCGAGCGGATCGTCTACATCCGCACGCTCGTCTCCGGAGGCAAGGGCGCCGAGGCCGGTCGGTCCATCGAGACCGCCAGCAACACCGGCCAGTACCTCTGACCGCCAGCGGCGGCACCGGACCCGTCCGGTGCCGCCGCTGTGTGCGTCCCACCGCGAGACGCCGCTTCGCTGCTTCCCCGGTGGTCCGGCCCGGCACAGCTACGTCGCTATCGTCGGCGAGCCCGTTCGGCCCGAGGAAAGCCTGCGTCGTAGCCGGCCCATCGTGGCCGACCCGGCCGCCCATCGACCGGATCCGCACGGTGCACCCGTGCCTCCGGGCGGGCCTGACTGTGGTGCCACTCAAACCCGCCAAAGCCCGGTAGTCACGCCGCGCCGACCGACAGCGACGGGCGGTAGGCCACCGCGCAGACTAGTCTCGATGGTGTGAGCGGCGGGCACGCCGGCTCCGTGGGCGAGCGAAGCGAGTGGTCGCATGACGGTACGTCGGATCATGGGCACCGAAATCGAGTACGGCATCTCCGTGCCCGGGCAGGCCGGAGCCAACCCGATGGTCACCTCATCGCAGGTGGTCAATGCATATGGCGCACGTCCAGAACTCAACCGGGGCGGGCGGGCCCGTTGGGACTACGAGGAAGAGTCGCCACTGCGCGACGCCCGCGGCTTCACCTACTCCGGGGCCGCCTACGACCCGGCCGAGGCGTTGGCCGACGAGGACCTCGGCCTGGCCAACGTGATACTCACCAATGGTGCACGGCTCTACGTCGACCACGCCCACCCGGAATACTCCACCCCGGAGGTCACCACCCCTCGGGACGTGGTGCGCTGGGACAAGGCCGGCGAGCGGGTGATGGCCGAGGCGTCCCGCCGGGCCGCCACGATCCCGGGCAGCCAGCCGATCCAGCTCTACAAGAACAACACCGACAACAAGGGCGCCAGCTACGGCGCCCACGAGAACTACCTGATGCGTCGGCAGACCCCGTTCGCCGACATCGTGGCTTACCTGACGCCGTTCTTCGTCACCCGCCAGATCGTCTGCGGCGCCGGCCGGGTCGGCATCGGCCAGGACGGCGGGCAGAACGGTTTCCAGATCTCCCAGCGCGCTGACTTCTTCGAGGTCGAGGTAGGCCTGGAGACGACGCTCAAGCGGCCGATCATCAACACCCGCGACGAGCCGCACGCCGACGCCGACAAATACCGCCGGCTGCACGTCATCATCGGCGACGCCAACCTCTCCGAGATCTCCACCTACCTCAAGGTCGGCACCACCGCGCTGATCCTCACCATGATCGAGGAGAAGGCGCTCGGGGCCGATCTCGGCGTCGCCGACCCGGTCAGCGAGCTGCGCGCCGTCAGCCACGACCCCACCCTGACGCACCGCATGCGGCTGCGCGACGGCCGCCGGCTCACCGCCCTGGACCTGCAATGGGCCTACCTGGAGCGGGTCCGGTCCTTTGTCGACGACCGGTACGGCACCGATGCCGACGAGCAGACCGTCGACGTACTCGACCGCTGGGAGAGCGTCTTGGACCGGCTGGGCCGGGATCCGATGCTCTGCGCCGACGAGTTGGACTGGGTGGCCAAGCTGCGGCTGCTGGAGGGTTACCGGGAGCGGGAGAAGCTCGCCTGGGGCTCACACAAGCTCCAGCTGGTCGACCTTCAATACTCCGACGTCCGGCCGGAGAAGGGGCTCTACCACCGCCTGGTCAGCCGGGGGGCGATGAAGACGTTGCTCACCGACGACGAGACCCGCTCCGCAATGACGGAGCCGCCGGAGGACACCCGGGCCTACTTCCGTGGCCGCTGCCTGGCCCAGTACGCCTCCGAGGTGGTCGCCGCGAGCTGGGACTCGGTTATCTTCGACGTGGGCCGGGAGTCGCTGGTCCGGGTCCCGATGATGGAGCCGGAGCGGGGCACTCGCGCGCACGTCGGCGCCTTGTTCGACCGCTGCGCTAGCGCCAAGGACCTGCTGGAGACGTTGACCGGGGGCTGAACACGCGTCCGGATGCCCGTCGTGTGCCGCAAGCCGGCGCGCGGCGGGCTTTTCGTCGCCCGCGCGAGGTAAGTTCATCGCAGACGATCGTGGAGGAGGCAGCAGTGGCCACTCATGACAGCGGCGGCCAGTCGCAGTCCGGCAAGTCCCGTCAGGGCGAGGAAATCGAGGACGTCACCACCGAGGCCAACCCTGAGGTGGCCGAGCGGCACGCCGAGATCACCGAGGATGTCGACGACCTCCTCGACGAGATCGACTCCGTCCTCGAAGAGAACGCAGAGGAGTTCGTGAGGGGATACGTGCAAAAAGGGGGCGAATAGAGCATGTCTGGATAAATCGGGCATGCTCGTCCTCTCGATAGCCGAGATGGCCACCGCCGTTGCCGCGACTGCGGCGAGTGGCTGCCCCTCGATCAGTTGCGCCACCAGCACGCGGCCGGACGCGGCACCGGATGGCCACCGGCGACGCCCGGACTGTGATGCCACCAAGCCCCTTGCCGACTTTCCGCGGAACCGCTCCGGTCGTGGGGGTTACGGCCGATACTGCAAGCCTTGCCACCACAAGATGGGCAGGGAGAGCAAGCTCCGACTGCATGGCGGGTTCCGCGAGTACCACCGGCGGCGGCGGGGAGAGGGAGTTTCCCGAGCTCCTGGCCGGGCAGGGCGGGGTCTGCGCGATCTGCGGCGGCGCCGACCCGCAACATCTGGACCACGATCATCGCACCGGATGGGCGGGCGGGATACTCTGCTTCAACTGCAACGGTGGTCTTGGCCAGTTCCGTGACAGTCCCATGAGGCTGGCCAGGGCGATCACGTACCTGAGAGGAACCACGTGGCAGCGGGCTTTGATCCATCCGGGCGTCTACCAGATGTGTTCACCAACGCGGGGACGTCCTCCTTCACCACGTTTCTGAGCCGGGTGGCCCCCGAGATGCTGCCCGGCCGGCGACCGCTGCCGCCGGGCATGGCCGCCGACCTGGCACCACACGCGACGACCATCGTGGCCGTCGCGGCTGCGGAGGGCGTGGTGATGGCCGGCGACCGACGGGCGACCATGGGCAACCTGATCGCCCAGCGTGACATCGAGAAGGTGCACCCCGCCGACGCGTACTCGCTGGTCGGCATCGCGGGCACCGCGGGCATCGGGATCGAGCTGATGCGACTGTTCCAGGTGGAGTTGGAGCACTACGAGAAGATCGAGGGCGCGATGCTCTCGCTCGACGGCAAGGCCAACCGGTTGGCCTCGATGATCCGGGGCAACCTGGGTGCGGCCATGCAGGGGCTCGCCGTGGTGCCGCTCTTCGCCGGCTTCGACCTGGCCGCCGCCGACCCGTCGAGGGCCGGCCGGATCTTCAGCTTCGACGTGACCGGTGGCCCGTACGAGGAGACCGGTTACGACGCGATCGGCTCCGGCTCGCTCTTCGCCAAGTCGGCGCTGAAGAAGCGCTTCCGGGCTGGTGTGTCGGTCGAGGACGCGACCAGGCTCGCGGTGGAGGCGCTCTACGACGCAGCCGACGACGACACCGCGACCGGCGGCCCGGATCTGACCCGCCGGATCTATCCGGTGGTGATGACCGCTACCGCCGAGGGCACCTACCGGCTCACCGACGCCGAGACGGCGACGATCGCCGAGGGCGTTGTCGCCGGTCGGATGGAGAACCCGGGCGGCTGAGTCTCGTCCACGCCCACCTGCCAGCAGTCGTCAGCACAGCGCCGTAAGGAGAACCGCCGCCGTGGCCATGCAGTTCTACGCTTCGCCCGAACAGATCATGCGCGACCGCTCCGAGTTGGCCCGCAAGGGCATCGCTCGGGGTCGCAGCGCGGTGGTCCTCAGCTACTCCGGCGGGGTGCTCTTCGTCGCGGAGAACCTCTCCAGCGCCCTGCACAAGGTCAGCGAGATCTACGACCGGATCGGCTTCGCCGCTGTCGGCCGCTACAACGAGTTCGAGAATCTGCGCCGGGCCGGTGTGCGGATGGCCGACCTGAACGGGCTGAGCTACGACCGGCGCGATGTCACCGGCCGGGCACTTGCCAACGCGTTCGCGCAGACGCTCGGTGCGATCTTCACCGAGCAGTCGAAGCCGTTCGAGGTGGAGATCTGCGTGGCGGAGGTCGGTGCCACTCCGGACGACGACGAGCTCTACCGGCTGACGTACGACGGCTCGGTCAATGACGAGCCGGGGCGGATGGCCATGGGCGGCCAGGCCGAGGCGATCACCGGCGTGCTGAAGTCCAACCACCGGGCGGACATGTCGCTCTCTGAGGCGGTGAAGGTCGCGGTTCAGGCGCTGAGCACGGTTGGTGGGGAGGGCGGCGCTGCCCGGACGATCGCCGCCAACCAGCTTGAGGTTGCGGTGCTGGACCGTCAGCGGGTCGGCCGGACGTTCCGCCGGATCACCGGTGCACCGCTGACGGGGCTGTTGAACGGTGAGGCTGCGGCGCCGGCCAGCGACGAGCGGGACACGCCGATCGTGCCGACCGGTGAGGCCGGTAAGCCGACCAGCTCTGCGGGCTCCGCGGACCTGGAGGATCGGCCGGGTCAGGCGGACCTCTGATCGTGTGACGCACAGCGCCGGGGACCGCCTTCGCGGTTCCCGGCGCTGGTGTGCAACTCGACGATGGTGGCGAGCAGCGGCAGACCGATCAGGCCGGTGACGAGGGTGAGCTTCGTGCGACCTTCCACGGGGCGGGTGGATCGGGGGAGTCGAACGCGTCAACCAGGGCGTCGTGCCAATCCGGAAGCGGCGGCAGACCCGCGGTTGCCCAGCGGCTGTGCCCCAGCACGCTGTACGCAGGCCGGGGGGCGGGACGCGGATACCGGTCGCTGGTGGTGGGCCGGATGCGGTCGGGGTCCAGGCCGGCCAGCATGAACGCGGCGCGAGCCAGCCCGTACCAGGTGGTCTGGCCGGAGCAGGTGCCGTGGTAGATGCCGGGAGCCGCCTGACCGTCCAACGCCGCGTCGGCGAGCGTGACCAGCCGCTCGGCGAGGGTGAAGGACCAGGTGGGCTGGCCGTGCTGGTCGTCGACCACATCGAGGTGCTCCCGCTGGGTGGCGAGCCGGAGCATGGTGGCCACGAAGTTCGTTCCGTGTGCGCCGTACAGCCAGGCGGTGCGGACCACGTACCCGGCGTCGGGTAGCAGCCGGGCGACGGCGTGCTCGCCGACCAGCTTGCCGCGGCCGTACGCGTTGACCGGTGCGGTGGGCGCGTCCTCGGGGTAGGGGGTTTGCGCGTCACCGGCGAGGACGTAGTCGGTGGAGACCTGGATGAGTCGAGCACCCGTGGCGGCACACGCCGCCGCGAGGTTCGCCACCCCCGTGCCGTTGACGGCGGTGGCTGCCGCCTCGTCAGCCTCGGCGCCGTCGACGTTGGTCCACGCTGCCGTGTTGATCACGATGTCGTGGTCGGCAACCGCGCCCCGGACGGCGATGGGGTCGGTGACGTCGAGTTCGGCGCGGGTGGCGGCGGTCACCTTGAGGTCGGCCCGGGTGCGCAGCACGGTGACCAGGTCCCGGCCGAGCATCCCGCCGGCGCCGGTGACGAGTAGCCGGGTCATGCGGTGGGTGTGGTCTTGAGGGGTTCCCACCAGGTGCGGTTGTCGCGGTACCAGGCGACGGTGTCGGCGAGGCCGTGGTCGAGGGTGATGCTGGGGGTGTAGCCGAGTTCTTCGCTGATCTTGGTGATGTCGAGGGAGTAGCGGCGGTCGTGGCCCTTGCGGTCGGTGACGGGGACGACGCGGTCCCAGCCGGCGCCGCAGGCTTCGAGGAGGAGGCCGGTGAGTTCCTTGTTGGTCAGTTCGGTGCCGCCGCCGATGTTGTAGACCTCGCCGGCGCGGCCTTTCTGCTGGACCATGGCGATGCCGCGGCAGTGGTCGTGGACGTGTAGCCAGTCGCGGATGTTGGCGCCGTCGCCGTAGAGGGGGACGGTGGCGCCGTCGAGCAGGTTGCTGACGAACAGGGGGATGACCTTCTCGGGGAACTGGTAGGGGCCGTAGTTGTTGGAGCAGCGGGTGACGACGACGTCCATGCCGTGGGTGCGGTGGTAGGCCAGGGCGAGCAGGTCGGAGCCGGCTTTCGACGCCGAGTAGGGGGAGTTCGGCGCGAGGGGCCAGGTTTCGGTCCAGGAGCCTTCGTCGATGGAGCCGTAGACCTCGTCGGTGGAGACGTGCACGAAGCGACCGGTGTGGTGGCGCAGGGCGGCGTCGAGCAGGGTCTGGGTGCCCAGCACGTTGGTGGTGACGAACGGCGCGGCGCCGGCGATGGAACGGTCGACGTGTGACTCGGCGGCGAAGTGCACGATGACGTCGTGGTCGGCGACGACCTGGTCGACCACGGTCGGGTCGCAGATGTCGCCTTGGACGAACCGTAGCCGCGGGTCGTCGCGGACGGGGTCGAGGTTGGCCATGTTGCCCGAGTAGGTCAGCTTGTCGAGCACGGTCACGACCGCCGGCTCGAGCGGCGGCACGCCGTCGGCACTGCCGAGGGGCTTGCCCAGCAGCAGGCGAACGTACTCCGACCCGATGAATCCGGCTCCGCCGGTGACGAGGATCCTCACGGGTCCGGAAGTGTACGCCAAGGTGTGCGCAGGAGGGGCCATACAGCCCCAGCGCACGTTCCGCATTCGTGCCGGTAGGCTTCGCCGGTGCGTGGAATCCTCCTTGCCGGTGGCACCGGATCGCGACTCTGGCCGATCACCCGGGCGGTCTCGAAGCAGCTGATGCCGGTCTTCGACAAGCCGATGGTCTATTACCCGCTCTCGACCTTGGTGATGTCCGGGGTCCGGGAGATCCTGGTGATCACCACGCCGGACGACCAGGACCAGTTCCGTCGGCTGCTCGGCGACGGCAGCCAGTTCGGGCTGCGACTGGAGTACGTCAGCCAGGAACGCCCGGAGGGCATCGCGCAGGCGTTCATCCTCGGTGCGGACTTCATCGGCGACGAGTCGGTGGCGCTGGTCCTCGGCGACAACATCTTCCACGGCGTCGGTCTGGGCCGGCAGCTCGCCGAGCACGGTGACCTGGTCGGCGGGCGGGTCTTCGCCTACCAGGTGGCCAACCCGCAGGAGTACGGCGTGGTCGACTTCGACGACGCGGGCCGGGTCCTCTCGATCGAGGAGAAGCCAGCCCGGCCGAAGTCCCGGTACGCGGTGCCCGGCCTGTACTTCTACGACAACCGCGTGGTGGACATCGCCCGCAAGCTCACCCCGAGCGCCCGCGGCGAGCTGGAGATCACGGCGGTCAACGAGGCGTACCGGGAGACCGGCGAGCTGTCGGTGACCGTGCTGGATCGGGGCACCGCCTGGCTGGACACCGGCACGTTCACCTCGATGATGCAGGCAGCCGAGTTCGTGCGGGTGGTCGAGGAGCGGCAGGGACTGAAGATCGGTTGTGTCGAGGAGGTGGCCTGGCGGGCCGGCCTCATCGACGACGACCAGCTGCGCGCGCTCGCCACGCCGTTGACCAAGAGTGGCTACGGCGACTACCTGCTCGGCCTGCTGGCCGAGCAGGACGGCCAGCACGGGGTGGCGTGGTGAAGATCCGGGAGTTGAGCATCGAGGGCGCCTGGGAGATCACCCCCCAGCAGCACGGCGACCCGCGCGGCATGTTCATGGAGTGGTACCGCTTCGACGAGCTCGCCGAGGCGGTCGGCCACCCGATGCGGCTGGCTCAGGCCAACCTGTCGGTCTCCGCGCGTGGCGTGGTCCGTGGCATCCACTTCGCCGACGTCCCGCCCGGGCAGGCCAAGTACGTCACCTGTGTGCGCGGCGCGGTCCTCGACGTGATCGTGGATCTGCGGGTGGGTTCGCCGACCTTCGGCCGCTGGGAGGGCGTCCGGCTGGACGACACCGACCGTCGGGCGGTCTACCTCAGCGAAGGGCTGGGGCACGGTTTCTGCGCGCTGACCGACGACGCGACGCTGAGCTACCTCTGCTCGACCACCTACAACCCGACCGGTGAGCACGCGGTGCACCCGCTGGACGAGGAGCTGGGCATCGAGTGGCCCGCCGATGTCCCGCTGCTGTCCACCCGCGACGACGCGGCGCCGACCCTCGCCCAGGCCCGCGAGCGCGGTCTGCTGCCGGAATACGACAGCTACCGGCGGTTCGTGGCGAGCCTCAGGCCGGCCGGAATGTCGTACTCAACCGGTATGTGACCGCCCCAGGGGCACGACCTGTGGTGTGACAGTGACGAACGGGGCCTCCGGGCGGCTAATGTCACACCATGGAGCGGCGAATCTTCGGCCTCGAGACCGAGTACGGCGTCACCTGCACCTATCGCGGGCAGCGGCGGCTGTCCCCGGACGAGGTCGCGCGGTATCTGTTCCGTCGCGTGGTCTCCTGGGGTCGGTCGAGCAACGTCTTCCTGCGTAATGGGGCCCGGCTCTACCTGGACGTCGGGTCGCATCCGGAGTACGCCACGCCGGAGTGCGACTCGGTGACCGATCTGGTCGCACACGACCGGGCCGGCGAGCGAATCCTGGAGGGCCTGCTCATCGACGCGGAGAAGCGTCTGCACGATGAGGGCATCGCGGGTGAGATCTACCTGTTCAAGAACAACACCGACTCGGCCGGCAACTCGTACGGCTGCCACGAGAACTACCTGGTCTCCCGGCACGGCGAGTTCGGCCGGCTCGCCGACGTCCTCATCCCGTTCCTGGTCACCCGGCAGTTGATCTGCGGGGCCGGTAAGGTCCTGCAGACGCCGCGCGGCGCGGTCTACTGCCTGTCGCAGCGGGCCGAGCACATCTGGGAGGGCGTCTCCTCGGCGACCACCCGCAGCCGCCCGATCATCAACACCCGCGACGAGCCGCATGCCGACGCGGAGCGCTACCGGCGGCTGCACGTGATCGTCGGCGACTCCAACATGAACGAGGTCACCACGCTGCTCAAGGTCGGCACCGCCGACATCGTGCTGCGGATGATCGAGGCCGGGGTGGTGATGCGCGACCTCTCCCTGGAGAATCCGATCCGGGCGATCCGGGAGGTGTCGCACGACATCACCGGCCGGCGCAAGGTGCGACTGGCCTCCGGCAAGGAGGTCAGCGCCCTGGACATCCAGCAGGAATACCTGGCCAAGGCCACTGAGTTCGTCGAGCGCCGCGGCGGCGACCAGGCCGCCAAGCGGGTCGTCGAGCTGTGGGGCCGGGTGTTGAACGCGGTGGAATCCGGGGACCTCGAGCCGGTCTCCCGGGAGATCGACTGGGTCAGCAAGCTGCGGCTGATCGAGCGTTACCAGCGCAAGCACGACCTGCCGCTGTCCCACCCCCGGGTGGCGCAGATGGATCTGGCCTACCACGACGTGCGTCGCGGTCGGGGCCTCTACGGGCTGCTGGAGCGCCGCGGCGAGGTCGACCGGGTGACCACCGACCCGGAGATCTTCGAGGCGAAGGAAACCCCGCCGCAGACCACGCGGGCCCGGCTGCGCGGCGAGTTCATCCGGCACGCCCAGGAGAAGCGGCGCGACTTCACCGTCGACTGGGTGCACCTGAAGCTCAACGACCAGGCGCAGCGCACCGTCCTCTGCAAGGACCCGTTCCGGGCGTACGACGAGCGGGTGGAGCGGCTGATCGCCAGCATGTGACCGGTGTGCCGACCCCGGCGGTGGTGTGCGCCGGCGGGGTCGGCCTACCGGGCGGGCTCCGCGGCGCTGTCGGCGCGGGGGCCCGCTAAGCTGGGTCCGCCATGACGACTTCTGGACCTTCCGACCGCTCCGAGCGCGGCACCGAGCGGCAGAACTGGGTCGAACGCCGACGCGAGAAGATCCGCGCCGAGGTCGACCGAAACCGGCGCGGTGAATACACAGTCCCGACGTGGGTGCTGGCCTTGGCGCTGGTGCTCATCGTGGGCGGCTGGCTCGCGCTGATCTTCCTCGCCTGAGCGGCGTCGTCCCGTCGCCCGAGGCTCGTCAGGGCAGCAGGGTGACGGCGTGCCGGCCGGCGGCGGCGGCTGCCAGGAAGTACGCGTGATCGGCGTCGAGGCCACGGCCCATGGTGGACAGCGGCACGGCGCTGGCCCGCAACGCGGCGTCGAGACCGGTGGTGGGCACCCGGACGATCCGGTGCCGGGCCGCCAGGGGGGCCAGCGACGCGTTCACCTCCGCGAGCAGCGCCGGGGCCAGGTCGTCGGGCACCACCAGCTCCGCCGGGGCGAGAGCCACCCGGCCGTACGCGGTGAGGCTGTGGTGCGACACGCCCCGGTGTCGGGGGCGGGCGTCGGCGTCGGAGATGCGCAACGAGCCGACCGGCCGGCCGCCCAGCGTGGCGATCGCGTTGACCGCCTCACCGACGGCGACGCCGGAGAACCCCCAGCGGGTGCCGGTGCCCAGATTGCCGGGCCCCTGGGCCACGATGGCCACGTCGGCGCCCAGCACGTACCGGGCGGCGAGCAGGCCGCCGTGCAGGGTGGTGGCCTCCAGGTCACCGCCGAAGGCCTGCCCGACGGTGATCGTGCCGGCCAGTTCGGTCCGCAGCCCGGCGAGGGTGCGGGAGAACCACGCCGGCAGCGCCCCACCATCGGTGAGCAGGTACGCCACCCGCGCCTGCGGCGCGTCGGCCCGGATGCCGGCCAGGATCGCCGGCAGCGCCGAGTGCAGGTCGGCGGTGACCACCGGCAGGCCGCCCAGGTCGTCCGCGTCGGCCAGCACGTCGCGGTGCGGGGACGCCTCCTCGTCCACGCCGAGCAGGATCGGCTGCAACGGCGTGTAGCGGGCCTTGACCAGGTGACCGGCGTCGCGGGTGTCGCCGACCTCCGGCGGGTCCGGCGGCAGCCGGTCCGGCAGGGCCACCACCAGGGCGTATCCGCCGGTGCCCAACCCCATCAGCAGCGCACCGGCGTTGAGCAGCACCCGGTCGCCGGGCTCCGGTGTGCCGACCAACTCGGGGTAGGCCAGCGCCCGCATGCGCGTGCCGTCGGGCAGGTCGACGTCCAGCTCCACCGCCCCGGTCCACTGCCGTCGCAGCGTCGCCACCGTCCCCGTACGCCATCGCACCATGACGGGCACGCTAGCCGCGCGGGCCCGGCGGCCCGCGCCCGGGTGCTGCCGTGCGGCTCGTTCAGGGGCGCTCGGGTCCGTCGTCGGCCCGCGGGTCCGGCGCAGCCTGGGTGTGCCGGGCCCGGCCGGTGGCGCCGGGCAACGAGCGGGTGGGGTCGAGGAACACGTAACGGATCTCCGGGTACAGCCCGGTGAGCCGCCGTTCGGCCTCGTCGGCGGCGGCCTCGATGGCCGCGCCGGTGGCTTCGTCGCTGAAGTCGACCTTGGCGGCGACCAGGATGTCGTCCGGGCCGAGCTGCATGGTCATCAGGGTGTCGATCCGCTCCACCTCGGGTAGCCCGGTCAACTCCTGCTCGATCTCGTGACGCAGCCGCTCCGGGACGGCCCGACCGACCAGCAGCGACAGGTTGTTGGCGGCGAGGATGCCGGCGACCGTCAGCAGCAGGAGCCCGATCAGGATCGACGCGACGCCGTCCCACACCTCGTCGCCGGTGGCGTGGGACAGGCCGACGCCGGCACCGGCCAGCAGCAGACCGATCAGGGCCGCGCTGTCCTCCAGGAAGACCGCCTTGACGGTGGTGTCGGCGGTCAGTCGCAGGAAGCGTCGTGGAGTGGTCTGCCAGCGCCGGGACTCGCTGCGGACCTGCCGCACGGCCCGGGCCAGGGAGATCGACTCGATGACGAACGACACCGCCAGGACGATGTACGAGACCAGGTAGTCGCCGCTGTGCTCGTGCACCAGGATCGTGGTGACGCCGTGGGTGACGGCGAAGCCGGCGCCGGCGACGAAGGTGAACATCGCCGCGAAGAACGCCCAGACGTAGCTTTCCTTGCCGTACCCGAAGGGGCGCCGCTGGTCCGCCGGCCGGGCACCGCGGCGCAGAGCCTGGTAGAGGAGCACCTCGGTGGTGGTGTCGGCGACCGAGTGGGCCGCCTCGGACAGCATGGCGGCCGAGCCGGAGATCACCCCGGCGATCAGCTTGGCGATCGCGATGGCGAGGTTGGCGACACCCGCGACGATCACCGTGCCGACGCTCTCGCTCTCGGGCCTGGCGTCCGCTTGCGACATGAGCCTCACCCTATGACCGGAGACGGCAACGCGCCGGGGGAGGCCCGATCCGAACAAGTGTGCGGCACGCCCGCGCGGGTGCACGTCGTGGGCGTGTCGACTGCTAGCGTCTACCGCGTGTCGCGGACCCGCACCGAACGCCTGGTCAACCTGGTGATCTGTCTGCTGTCCACGCGACGGTTCCTGACCGCCGCGCAGATCGCCGCGACCGTGCCCGGCTACGAGCATGATCCCGATGACGCGCGCGACCACGAAGCGTTCCAACGCAAGTTCGAGCGCGACAAGGCCGAGCTGCGTGAGCTGGGTGTGCCACTGGAGACCGGCACGGCGAGCGCCTTCGACGCCGAGCCCGGCTACCGGATCGCCCACCGCGAATACGCGCTGCCCGACATCCTCCTGGAGCCGGACGAGGCCGCCGCTGTCGGCATCGCCGCACGGCTCTGGCAGCACGCCGGGCTGGCCGCCGCCGCGTCGTCCGGGCTGGCCAAGCTGCGTGCCGCCGGCGTGGACGTGGACCCGCAGGCCACTCTCGGCCTGGAGCCGATGGTCACTGTCGACCCGGCGTTCGCGCCGCTGACCGCCGCCGCCCGGGACCGCCGCGAGGTCGGGTTCGACTACCGGGTGCCCGACCGGGACGCGCCCAGCCGGCGTCGGCTGCAACCGTGGGGCGTGGTCTGCTGGCGTGGCCGGTGGTATGTGGTCGGCCACGACCTGGACCGGGCGGCGACCCGCTGTTTCCGGCTGTCCCGCGTCGTCGGCACGGTCCGGGTGACCGGCGCGCCCGGCGCGTACGAGCCGCCGGCCAACGTCGACCTGATCAGCCACGTGGCCCGTTGGTCGGGTCCGGTGGAGCGCACCGGCCGGGCCACCGTGCTGGCCGCCCCGGGCCGTGCCGCCGGGCTGCGCCGCTGGGCGGTGGAGGTGACCGCCGGGCCGGACGGTGACCGGCTGGTCCTGCCGTACGCGGACCCGGACGGGCTGGCCGGCCACCTCGTCGGCTACGGCCCGGACGTGCGGGTGCTCGACCCGCCGGAGGTCCGCGAGGCCGTCATCCAACGACTCAAGGAGATCGCCGTCCGACACGACGAGCTGGCTGTCAGCGGGGGTGCCCGGTGACCCGCCCGGCCGCCCGGGGCGGCTCCCGCGCGTCCGCTGACCGGCTGGCCCGCCTGCTCAACCTGGTGCCCTACCTGCTGGCCCGACCGGGCATCGAGATCGCCGAGGCGGCTGGTGACCTCGGCGTCACCGAGCGGCAGCTCCGGGAGGACCTGGAGCTGCTCTGGGTGTGCGGGCTGCCCGGTTACGGCCCGGGTGACCTGATCGACATGGCGTTCGACGGCGATCGGGTGACCATCACCTACGACGCCGGCATCGACCGGCCGCTGCGGCTCACCCCGGACGAGGCCCTCGCGTTGGTCGTGGCGTTGCGGATGCTCGCCGAGACGCCCGGGGTGGCCAACCGGGAGGCCGTCGAACGGGCCCTGGCGAAGATCGAGGACGCGGGGGACCTGGTGGGCGCGCCGGTGGCGGTCCGACTGCCCGGCGACACCCGGCGGGTCGAGGCGCTGCGCGCCGCCGTCGAGGGCGGCAAGGCACTGCGGATCACCTACTACACCGCTGCCCGGGACGAGACCACCGACCGCGTCATCGACCCGCTGCGGATGTTGATGGTCGGCGGCCGGGCGTACGTGGAGGCGTGGTGTCGGCGCGCGGAGGCGGTCCGCCTGTTCCGGGCCGACCGGATCGACGCGATCACCGAGCTGGCCGAGCCGGCCACCGTGCCGCCGCAGGCCGTTCCGCACGACCTCACCGAGGGGGTCTTCCGCCCCTCGCCCGACCTGCCGCTGATCACGCTGCGCATCGGCCGCAGCGAGCGGTGGATCACCGAGTACTACCCGTGCGAGCGCGTCGAGGCCGGCGACGGCGACCAGTGGCTGGTGTCGCTGCGGGTCACCGACCTGGGGTGGGCTCGCCGGTTCGTGCTGGGCCTCGGCCCGGAGGCCACCGTGGTCGCCCCGGTCGAGCTGGCCGAGCAGGTGCGGGCGACGGCGGCCGCCGCTCTGGACGCGTACGCCGTGCCCACCCCGACCGCCGCGCCCCGGCAGCCCGAGGCCGACCCGGAGGTCGCCCCGTCGGGCGACCCGGCGGTGGTCGGGCGCACCCAGTAGGCTGACCGCCGTGCTGATCTGGATCGTGCTCGCGGTGGTGCTGCTTCCCCTCGTGGCGCTCGCGTTGGCCGTGCGCCCGGTGCTGACCCGGCTGCCTGGGCTGCGGCGCGCCGCCGTGGCGTTGCAGCGGCGGGCCGCCGAGGCCGAGGCGCTACGGGAGACGGCCGAGTCGTTGCAGCAGCGCGCGGAGGGTGTGCAACGCCAACTCGACACCACGTCTCAGCGGCTCGCGCTGATCAAGGCCAAGCGCGGCTGACCAACCGGTCGTTCGGGTTGTTGACGGATCATCCCGGGTTGGTCAAGACTTCACCCTCCGGGCCAGACCATCACCACCCGGCGGGTGGCGGGCGGCCGATCCGCACGTACGATGGGCTGCGTACCACCCCTCGGACACAGACCGACTGGAGCTTCTCATGGGTGCCCTCAAGCCGTGGCACATCGCTGTTCTCGTGGTTGTGCTGATCCTGCTCTTCGGTGCGAAGCGGCTCCCCGACGCTGCCCGTTCGCTGGGTCGGTCGCTGCGGATCATCAAGGCCGAGACCAAGAGCCTGCAGGACGACGACCGCGACCTCGCCGAGAAGGCCGACGCGCAGTCCGGCTACCAGCCGCTGCCGCCGCACGCCGGGCAGCAGGCGCCGTACACCGGGCAGCCGCAGCAGGCGCCCTACCAGCAGGCGCCGACGCAGCAGCCGGTCGTCGACCCGGTGCACCGCGTCCGCGACAACTGACCGAAGGGCCCCACCATCGTGGCCTTCGCACTGCGTAAACGCGGCCCAAAGGCGTTCGAGCGGGCCGCCGACGGCTCGATGACGCTCATCGAGCACGTCCGCGAACTGCGTAACCGTCTGTTCCGCGCGTCGCTGGCGATCATGATCGGCTTCGGCTTCGGTATCTGGCTGGCCGAGCCGGTCCGGTTGTTGCTGTCGAAGCCGTACTGCGACCTGCCGGGGTCGGTCGACCCGGTCACCGACAAGTGCCTGTTCGTTCAGCTCGGTCCTGCGGACCTGTTCCTGCTGAACCTGAAGATCGGCCTGTGGGTGGGCCTGATCATCGCGGCGCCGATCTGGCTCTACCAGCTCTGGGCGTTCATCGCGCCTGGTCTGCACCGGCACGAGCGGCGCTACGCCTATGCCTTCACGGCCCTGGCGGCGCCGCTCTTCGCAGCCGGCGCGGTGCTGGCGTACTTCGTCACCGCCAAAGGCCTCGAGTTCCTGATGAACGTGTCCGGCGATGACATCTCGACCACGCTGGAAGTCACTCGCTACATCTCGTTCGTCACCAATCTGATCCTGCTGTTCGGGGTGGCGTTCGAGTTCCCGCTGATCGTGCTGATGCTCAACTTCGTCGGCATCGCCAGCGCGAAGCGGCTGCTCAGCTGGTGGCGGGTGGCGATCTTCGTGTTCTTCGCGTTCTCCGCGGTGGTCACCCCCACCCCGGACCCGTTCGGAATGACCGCGTTGGCGCTCTGCCTCTCCGCCCTCTACTTCGGTGCGGTCGGGGTCGCGTTCATCAACGACCGGCGGCGTGGGCGGGGCAAGGAGGTCTACGCGGGCATCGACGACGACGAGGTGTCGCCGTTGGAGTTCGACAAGGACCCGGTCGTGGCCGGGCAGCGGGTCGACTCGACAGCGCCGATCGGCGTACCCGAGCCGATCGCCAGGCCGGCACCGATCGAGCGTCGCTACGACGACATGACCTGACGCCTCGGCGTGCTGGGTCCACCAACGCCGTCCCCGCCTGGCGGGGACGGCGTTGCCGGTCCTGTGGACTGACGCCCGGGTCGCACGACCGTTGCGGCGAAGGGCATCATGCATCCATGAACTCCGGTGCCATCATCACCATTCTCATAGGTGTGTCCCTGGCGTGCGTCGGCGTGGTGCAGGCATGGGGGATCCGGAAGCTGCGCCGAACCGGCGTGGCATCTGTCGGCACAGTGATAGGCCACGAGAGGACCGTCGACGACGGCCCGCTCTACGCACCGGTGATCGCCTTCGTCGACGAGAACGGCCGCAAGCGCCAGTTCACTGTCGCCATACGATCCAGCGGCCGTGTCCACCGCGTCGGGCAGGAGGTTCCGGTGATCTACCCGCCGGGGCGGCCGAACGACCCGAGACTGGCCTCGTTCAGGCACCACCTGGTGACGGTCGGTCTGCCGCTGGCAGTGGGCGCGTTGTTCGCTTTCCTCGGCCTGTTCGGTTTACGGCAGGTGTGAATACCGTTCCGCCGTGCAGGGCCGTCTGAAATGCGGCTTGGCCGGCCGTCGTCCGACCGCTACGGTGCTGCCCGTGACCGCAGAAGATCACCTGAACGGCCCCGTCGCCGTGCTCGCCAACTCGACCGCTGGGCGAGGCCGTTACAGCGCTCTGCTGCCACGGCTGCTGGACGGGCTGGCCGCCGCCGGGCGACCGATCCGGCTGCTGACGGCGACCGGTCCGGCCGAGGCGGAGGCGGCGTGCCGGGCAGCGGTCGCCGACGGTGCGGGCGCGCTGGTTGCGATCGGCGGGGACGGAACCGTGCACCGGGCGTTGCAGGCGGTCGCCGGCACGGATGTGCCGTTCGGCCCGATCCCGGCCGGCACCGGCAACGACTTCGCCCTGGACACGGGTTTTCCGGCTGACCCCCTCGCAGCGTCGGAGGTGATCGCGTCGGCGTTGCGCGACGGCCGCAGCCGCGCCGTGGACCTCGCCCGGATGGTCGGGTTCGACGGCACCGTGCGCTGGTACGGGGCGGTCCTCGCGGCCGGGTTCGACGCGATCGTCAACGAGCGGGCCAACCGGATGCGCTGGCCGCGGGGCCCCCGCCGCTACGACCTGGCGATCCTGGTCGAGCTGGCCCGGCTGCGCCCCCGCCGCTACACGCTGCGCCTCGACGGGGTGCCGCACGAGTTGGACGCGGTGCTGGTGGCGGTGGGCAACTGCCCGACGTACGGCGGCGGGATGCGGATCTGCCCCGACGCCGACCCGACCGACGGGCTGCTCGACGTGGTGGTGGCGGGCCGGGTCAACCGGCGGACCCTGATCCGGGTGAAGCCGCGCATCTACCAGGGCACCCACGTCAGCCACCCGCTCGTGCGCAGCTTCCGCACCCGCACCGTGGAGTTGAGCGCCGAGGGCATCACCACGTACGCCGACGGGGAACGTTCGTTGGGCCTGCCGGTGACGATCAGCGCCGTCCCGGGCGCCCTGCGACTGTTGCGTTGACCCGTACCGCCCCGATGCTGGCCGCGATGACCAGCACGATGGCGGCGCACTCCAGCACTGTCAGGGCCTGTCGCAGCACCAACCACCCGGCGAGCGTGGCGATGGCCGGCCCGAGGCTCATCAGCACGGCGAAGGTGGCGGTGGGCATCCGCCGCAGCGCCAACAGCTCCAGCGTGTAGGGCAGGCCCGAGGCGAGCACCGCGAGGGCGGTGCCCAGCGCCAGCACCGGCGGGTCGAGCAGCACCGCGCCGCCGTCGACGATGCCCAGCGGCAGGGTGACCAGCGCGGCGAGGGTCAGTGCCAGGGCCAGCCCGTCCGCGCCCGGGAACCGGCTGCCGACGCGCGCGCTCAGCACGATGTACGCGGCCCACATGGCGCCGGCGCCGAACGCGAAGGCCACGCCGACCGGGTCCAGTCGGTCGAAGCCGCCCTGGCCGAGCAGCGCCACCCCGGCCAGCGCGAGCCCCGCCCAGCCCCAGCTGGCCAGTCGTCGGGCGCTGAACACCGACAGCGCCAACGGGCCGAGCACCTCCAGCGTCACCGCCGGACCCAGCGGGATGCGTTCGATGGCCTGGTAGAAGAGCGAGTTCATGCCGGCGAGCGCCAACCCGAACGCGCCCGCCGCGAGCCAGGCCGAACGGTCGTGGCCGCGCAGCCGGGGCCGGCACACGATGAGCAGCAGCACCGCTGAGATCGTCAACCGCAGGGTCACGGCGCCGGCCACCCCGGTGCGCGGGAAGAGCAGCGCGGCCACGGCGGAGCCGAACTGCACCGAGAGGGCCCCGCCGAGCACCAGGCCCACGGCGGCGACGCCACCGCGCCGGGTCGGTGGTGCGTCGGCCGGTGGTGGCGTGGGCAGCAGGATCTCGGTCACGGGCACGACGGTAGGCGGCCCCTTACAGGCATCCTTCGGCGGGTCCACCGGCCGACAAGGGCGAGCCCGTCCGCGACTCGTGCCGAAGCTGGGCCGACACGGCCGTAAGCGGTCGCCAACGTGGTGCTACCGGCGTACGGTCGCTGGTATGACCAGCGCGATGAGGAAACTGTCCATCTCCGTGCCACCCGACGTGGCGGAGCGCCTGGAGCGCGAAACCAACGCGAGCGCGTACATCACCCAGGCCGTCCGTGACCGGATGCGGCTGGACGCCCTGGACGCGGAGCTGGCCCACCAGGGCATCCCGATAACCGAGCAGGGCGTGGCCGAGGCGCGCGCCCGCCGGGCCGCCGTGGAGGCCGACTGGTCCCCGGAGCGCCGCAGCGCCCTTCGCGAGCGGGTCCGCCAGCACGCGCTGGACGCCGCCGCCGGAACGCCCGAACAACCGGCCGCGTGAGCCCCGAGGACGACCGCCCGGTCCGGCTCGTGCTGGACCGGTCGGCACTGCTGGCGTACCTGGCGGGGTCGGTGCATGTGGGGGAGCCGCTGCACGAGGTCATCCAGGACCGCAACAGGTTCGGCGTCACCGCCGTGACCGCGGCGGAGGCCCTGGCGATCGTCACCGACCCGAAGGAACGAGCGACCCTGCACCGCCTGCTGAACCTGGACGCTTGCGAGGTGCTCTCCACCGAGGGGCGCTCCTGGCACGAACTCAGCTTCTGGCGCACGGTGACGGGCCGTGCCGATCTGGCCACCACAGCGCTGGCCGTCCTCGAACACGACGCCTCGATCCTGACCGCTGAGGACCGGTACGGCGACGGCGAGCTACCAGTGATCCACATTCCCAGCTGACGGCACGGAAACCGGAGGTCAGGCCGGCAGGGCGAGATCGAGGACGGCGCCCAGCCCGTTCTCCCGACCGGGTTCGGCGGCCGGGAGCACCAGCGCCGCGCAGCCGGCGGTCACCGCGCCCGCGTCGGCTGGTGTGTCACCGACCATCAGCGTCTGTTCCGGGTCGACACCGAGCATCCCGCAGGCGCGCCAGAAGATCGCCGGGTCGGGCTTGCAGCGCCCCACCTCGTAGGAGAGCACGAACGCGCCGACCAGGTCGGTCAAACCCCACGTGTCGAAGTGCGGCCGCAGGTCGAAGCCGATGTTGCTGACCACGGCGACCGGCACCCCGGCGTCGCGCAACGCGGTCAGCGTTGGCGCGGTGTCCGCGTACGGCAGCCAGCCCTCGGCGGTCAGCAGCCGCTCGTAGAGCGCGTCGGCGAAACCCTCGATGCCCGCGTCGACCGTCTCGGCCAGCCCGGTGTACGCGCCCCGGTGGGCGTGTTGGTAGAGGTCCCGGTCGGCCCACAGCTCGGCCAACCGTGGTGGCACCCGCGCCGGCAGGGGCCCTCCGGCACGCCCGGCGGTGAGGAGCCGGTCGGCCAGCGAGGTGGCCCGGACCCGATCCAGGGTGACCCCGCACGCCGCCGCGGCCTCCAGCACCCACTGCCGGGGCTCCTCCACCTGGGCCAGGGTGCCGTGGAAGTCGAAGAGCACCGCCTTCACGGGCCGTCGGGACGCCCGGGGGGCGGCGGCCTCGTTGCCCGGCGAAGGAGTCTGGGTCGGTTCGGCATGGTCCGGCACGCCGTGCACCCTACCGACCGCCGCCGACGGCACCTCCGGACGGCCTTGTGGGGTGTCGTGTCCCGGCACGCACTAATCTTGGTGTCATGTCGAGTCCCGCCGAGCGTTACGCAGCGGCGCGCCGCCGGGCCGCGCAGGCCTCACAGTTCCCCGCGCTGGACGAGTTCGCCCTTGACCTGGGGTTCGACCTCGACGACTTTCAGCGTGAGGCGTGTCAGTCGCTGGAGCGGGGCAGCGGTGTGCTGGTCTGCGCACCCACCGGCGCCGGCAAGACGGTGGTCGGCGAGTTCGCCGTCCACCTGGCGTTGCGCGGGCGGCCCGACGACCCCGTGACCGCCGACGACACGGGGACCCCGCCGCCCCGGCGCAAGTGCTTCTACACCACGCCGATCAAGGCGCTGTCCAACCAGAAGTACCACGACCTGGTCGCCCGGTACGGCGCCGAGCAGGTCGGTCTGCTGACCGGTGACAACGCGATCAACGGCGACGCGCCGGTGGTGGTGATGACCACCGAGGTGCTGCGCAACATGCTCTACGCGGGCTCCAGCACGCTGCAGGGGCTGGCGTACGTGGTGATGGACGAGGTGCACTACCTGGCCGACCGGTTCCGTGGCGGGGTGTGGGAAGAGGTGATCATCCACCTTCCCGAGTCTGTCACCCTGGTCTCGTTGTCGGCGACGGTCTCCAACGCCGAGGAGTTCGCCGACTGGCTGGTCACCGTGCGCGGCGAGACCGCGGTGGTGGTCAGCGAGCACCGGCCGGTGCCGTTGTGGCAGCACATGCTGGTCGGCAAGCGGATGTTCGACCTGTTCCACGACGCCGACGCCGCCCGCAAACACGACGTGCACCCGGAGTTGCTGCGCTACACCCGGGAGACCGTGCGGCGGCTGGATCTGGGCGAGGGGCGCAGCGCGGGGCCCGGCGCGGGTCGGCGCGGCCCGCGCTGGCGTGGCCCGATGCGCCCGGACATCGTCGACCGACTGGACCGGGAGGGTCTGCTGCCGGCGATCCTGTTCATCTTCAGTCGTGCCGGCTGCGCCGCCGCGGTGCAGCAGTGCCTCGCCGCCGGGCTGCGGCTGACCTCGGCGGACGAGCGGGCCGAGATCCGCCAGGTGGTCGAGTCCCGGGTCACCGCCATCCCCGGCGAGGACCTGACGGTGCTGGGCTACTGGGAGTGGCTCGACGGCCTGGAGCGCGGCCTCGCCGCCCACCACGCCGGCATGCTGCCGGTGTTCAAGGAGATCGTCGAGGAGTTGTTCGTCCGCGGCCTGGTCAAGGCGGTCTTCGCCACCGAGACCCTGGCGCTGGGCATCAACATGCCGGCCCGCTGCGTGGTCCTGGAACGGCTGGTCAAGTACAACGGCGAGGCGCACGTCGACCTGACCCCGGGGGAATACACGCAGCTCACCGGGCGCGCCGGTCGCCGGGGCATCGACGTGGAGGGGCACGCCGTCGTGGTGTGGTCCCCGGAGACCGACCCACGGCAGGTGGCCGGGCTCGCGTCCACCCGCACCTACCCGCTGCGCTCCAGCTTCCGGCCCTCGTACAACATGGCGGTGAACCTGGTCGGCACTGTCGGCGCGGAGCCGGCCCGGGCGCTGCTGGAGTCCTCGTTCGCCCAGTTCCAGGCGGACCGGTCGGTGGTGGGTCTGGCCCGGCAGGTGCAGCGCAACACCGAGACGATCGAGGCGTACGGCGCGGAGGCCGCCTGCCACCACGGCGACTTCGACGAGTACTTCGCGCTGCGGGTGGCGATCGCCGATCGGGAGAAGGCTATCGCCCGGCAGGGGCAGACCCAGCGCAAGGCCGCCGCGGTGGCGTCGCTGGAGCGGCTGCGCGTCGGCGACGTGATCCGGGTGCCGTCGGGCCGTCGGGCCGGGCTGGCCGTCGTGCTGGACCCGGCGACCGGTGGGTTCGGTGAGCCCCGGCCGTTGGTGCTCACCCAGGACCGCTGGGCCGGACGGGTAAGCCCCGGCGACTTCACCACCCCCGCCGAGGTGCTGGCCCGGATCCGGGTGCCCAAGCACTTCAACCACCGTTCACCGGGTGCTCGGCGGGATCTCGCCGCCGAGGTCAGCGGCACCGGTCTGGACCGGCACGGCGGCCGACGGGGTGGCCGTTCCCGACAGGTGTCCGGGGAGGACCACCAGATCACCCAGCTCCGCACCGAGCTGCGTAACCACCCGTGCCACGCCTGCCCGGAGCGGGAGGACCACGCCCGCTGGGCGGAACGGCGTCGGCGGCTGGAGCGCGACACCGAGGAACTGCGCGAGCGCGTCTCCGGGCGTACCGGGTCCCTCGCCCGCACCTTCGACCGGATCGTCGCGCTGTTGACCGACCGTGGCTACCTCGCTCGCGACGGCGCGGTCACCGACGCGGGGCGGATGCTCGGCCGGATCTGGACCGAGGCGGACCTGCTGGTCGCCGAGTGCCTGCGCCGGGGAGTGTGGAACGGCCTGTCCCCGGCCGAGTTGGCCGCCGCGGTGTCCGTGGTGGTCTTCGAGGCGCGCCGCGACGTCGACGAGCGGGCGTCGCTGCCGCGCGGCCCGGTGGCCGACGCGGTCGACGAGACGTTGAAGCTGTGGGGAGAGATCGAGGCCGACGAGGCGGCGCGCGGGCTGAACGCGACCCGGGAGCCTGATCTCGGCTTCGCCTGGCCGGTCTACCGGTGGGCCCGGGGTGAGGTGCTGGCCAAGGTGCTCGGCAGCGGTCACGAGATCGACGGCGAGATGCCCGCCGGTGACTTCGTCCGGTGGGCGCGACAGGTGGTCGACCTCCTCGGTCAACTCGCCGATTCCGGCGGCGCCTCCCCGGAGCTGCGTTCCACGGCACGGCAGGCGATCGCGGCGATCAACCGGGGTGTCCTGGCGTACCACACCTCGGCCTGATCACCACATTCGATCACCATCGGTGTCGAATCGACGCATCGGACGGTCACCGTGACAGCACCCCCCGGATAGCCCGGGGGGCGCTGTTGCGCCTGATCACGGCACCCCTGATCATTGCCGGAGCGCCTTGTTGACGCGCCGCTAACAAATGGGGAGAAACCGCCGTGGCGGAGATCAATCACTTTGAGTACGGGTGGATCACGCCCGCGCTGAGCTACGCGCTGTCCGTGCTCGGCTCGATCCTCGGTCTGGTCTGCGCCGGGCGAATCCGCAGGGCGCAGACGAACGGCCAGCGGGCCTGGTGGGGTCTGCTGTCGGCCTGGGCACTGGGCGGCACCGCCATCTGGGCGATGCACTTCATGGCCATGCTCGGGTTCGCCGTCGAGAACACCCGGATCCGCTACGACGTGCCGCTGACCGTGGCCAGCACGGCGATCGCGGTGGTGGCGGTCGGGATCGGCCTGGCCATCGTGGGCACCGGCCGGTTGAACGCGGTGCGACTGATCGCTGGCGGCATCTTCACCGGTGCCGGTGTGGCGTCCATGCACTACACGGGCATGGCGGCGATGCGGCTCAACGGCAGCCTCGACTACGACACCGTCCGGGTCGTGCTCTCCGTGGTCATCGCCGTCGTGGCGTCCACCGTCGCGCTGTGGCTCGCGATGACGGTCCGCCGCGGGTTGGCGATCTTCGCCTCCGCGCTGGTCATGGGTGTCGCCGTGAACGGGATGCACTTCACCGGGATGAGCGCCCTGTCGGTGCACCGCCACGAACGGGCGGGTGAGGTGACCGGCGCCGGGGTGAGCACCCTTCTGGTGCCGATCATGCTGGCGGTGATCTTCGGGGTGGTCGGTCTGCTCTACGCCCTGCTCGCCGCCCCGACCGACGACGACCGGGCCGCCGCGGCGTACCTGGACGGGCGTCGGGTCGCGGAACCGGCCGCGGCGACGCCGGTCGCCGCCCCGGACCCGGTCGGTCTGCGCGCCCGCTCCACCCTCGGCCAGCCCGGCACCCCGTTCCCGTCCCGTCGGGACACTCCGCCCCGCTGACCCGCGGCGGGCGGACAGGTCGCCGGCGGCTCACGTCGGCGGGCGGACAGGCCGCCAGCGGCTCACGTCGGCGGGCGCCCGGGCCGGCTGCCGTCGATGACGACGGTGGCCAGCAGCCCTGGGTGGTCGGTGGTCCCGCGCATGGTCACCGACCTGCGGCAACAGAGGGTGATGCCGGTCGTCGCCACGATGTGTTGTAGTGCGCCGTCGTCGACCCGGGAGAGGCCCGGCGGCGCACAGGAGCGCACGTCGGGGTCGGCGTCGGCCCGCAGATTGAGGTCACCACCGAGCACGGCGGGCCCGGAGCCGGTGCCTCCACGGATCGTCGGCAGGATCGTGTCGAGCAGGTGGCCGCACTGGGCGAGCGCGACACGGTAACTGGTGTTGGCCAGGTGCGTGGTGCAGGCGAGCAGGGCGCCGTCGACGTCGACGCAGAGCCAGGCCCGCTCCTCCGGGTCCGCGAGGTCCTGCGTCGGGTGGATGCCGCTGTACACGACGCGCGGGGTGTCCGGCGTCCGGACGTGGGCCAGCAGCCCGATGCCGTACGGCTGACCGTTGCGACACCTGGTGTCGGCGCCGCTGGGCCGGTCGCCGGCGGCCTGGAACGCGGCCACGACGCTGCGACCCGGGTGGACGGTCTCGAACACGCGCCGCAGGGCGGGCACGTCGTCGTCGCAGATCTCGTTCAGGGTGACCACGTCGGGGGCCTCGGCCCTGATCACGTCGGAGGCGACGGCGACGGACCGGCCGGTGTAGCAGCCGGCGCGGCCACTGTTGCAGAGGTTCAGCTGGAGCATCCGCAGGACCGTGGGTCTGATGGTTTCCGTGGAGCTGGTCACCGTCGGCCCGGCCGGCAGCCCGGCGGCGACGATCAGGAGGCCCACGGCCAGGGCTCGGCGCGGGAACCGGTGCAGACGATTGGCCACGCGCACTCCGGGTGGGGGAGGCGACGGTCGTCGCCGCGGTGCCCGTGATCGTACTCGCGGCCGGCCGCGGCATCACCCCGCGCGGGTTGCCGATGGGGGCACGCGCGGCGCGTACCCCCATCGGGCTGGTCAGCGCGCGCGGACCGCGACGACCGTGTACGGCGTGGTCGGGGTCGGTGGGGTGGTGAAGCGGGCGTTGGGCAGATAGAGCCGGCCGAGCGCCTTGGCGACGGTCGTGGGGACGTCGAAGTTTCCGTCGGTGATGGTGGTGGTGAGCGTTCCGGCGGTGCCGGCGTGGTTGAGCGTGACCACCGCGATCTGGTTGAGGCGGTTCTGCACGACGTAGAGGGTGCGGCCGAGCAGCAGCAGCCCGTCGCCGTTGGTGAAGGTGTGGCCGGGCACGTCCACGACGGTGCTCACGCCGGTCGCCGGGTCGACCCGGAACAGCGTGCCGGTGGTCGACTGGACGACGATCAACGCCTTGCCGTCCGGTGTGGTGGTGATGCCGTTGAGGTTGACGCCGGTGCCGACCTGCTCGTACGCGCCGGTCAGCGCGATCGTGGTGAAGCCGTCGGCGGGCGGCAGCGCGCCACCGCGGCCGAGCGGCAGCCGGTAGAGCACCGGGCGGTTGGAGTCGGTGAAGTACGCGGCGTGGCGGGTCAGGACGACGTCGTTGACGAACGTCGGGGCGGTGGCGAACTGGTAGCGGGCCAGCACCTCGCCGGTGCGGGTGTCGAGCACGCGGGCGTCGCCGGCCGTGCCGCCGGAGACGAACAGCCGGCCGCGTGCGTCGACCTTGAGGCCGAGCGACGGTGTGCCGGTGGGCGCGCCGATCGTCGTGCCCCGGCCGGTGATCAGGTCGACGCGCTGGATGGCGCCCGTCGCGCGGGAGCCGAGGTAGGCGTACCGGCCTGCGGTGGCGATGCCTTCGGGCTGGAACCCGTCGGGTAGGGCGAGGACGGTGGGTGGCCGCACTCCGGGGTGCGCCTGCGCGGGCGCGACGGCGACCGAGGTCAGGAGGGCGGCGGTCAGGGCGCCGCCGAGGGCGGCCCTGAGGGGTCGGTTCACTGTGCTCCTTCCGGGCGGCGAGGCGGCACGAGCCGACCCATCCGCCACGATCACTGGGGCCAGGACCCGATCCACTGTACGACCGCTGCCGTCCGCCCGCCCGGCGTGCGACGCCCGACGTCACCGGGGCGGCCCTCAGGAGCCGCGCCGGTGACGCGTCGAACTGCGGATCTCAGGGGTTGCGTACGAGCCGCCACCGGTTGTCCGCGCTGCCGTTGTCCGAGTCCTGTACGGCCTGCGCGCCCCAGGCGGTCGACCCGTTCAGGATCCCGAGCAGCTTGTTGCTGTTGACGTTGCGGATCTTGTAGGTGCCGTCGCCGTTGTCCACCAGGATCCACCGGTGGTCGGCGGTGCCGTTGTCCGACCATTGCAGGACCCGGGCGTTGTCCGCCGTGGACATGTTCTCCACGCCGAGGACCTTGCCGCTGTTGACGTTGCGGAACCGGACCGCGTTGCCGTCGGTCACGATCATCCAGTTGTGGTCGGCGGTGCCGCTGTCGCCCCACTGCACCGCCAGCCCGCCGTCGGCGGTGGACATGTTCTGGACGCCGAGGACCAGCCCGGTGCCGACGTTGACCAGGCGGCTGCTGCCGCCGGTGCTGCCGCCGCCGCTGGTGCTCCAGTAGACGGTGTAGTTGTATCCGTGGGCGTCCTGGAAGGGCGCCAGGTTGACAGTGGACCCGTTGGCGTTCGCGGTGAACGCGAGTGCCGTGGTGCTGGTCCGGGAGATCGACGAGACGGTGAGTGCCGGCAGGGTGCTCAGGGCGGTGTTGCCGTAGTTGCCGGCCAGCACCGACGGGCCGTACGTGACCGCGGCGACGTTGGCGTTGTCGTTGGCGGCCCGCACGACGACCTGCATCGGCAGGCGCACGGTGATGGTGTCGCCGGCGGCCCAGGTGCGGGTGACCGTGGCGTAGCTGCCCGGTGTGGTGGCGACGTTCTGCACCGTGCCGTTCACGGCGATCGTGGCGCCGTTGGTCCAGGACGGGATCCGCACCCGGATGCTCCACGAGCCGCTCATCGACCCGGACAGGGTCAGCGTGCTGGTGTCACTGACCGGGTAGTTGGTGCTCTGCGTGACCGTGATCCCGCGTTGCGACCAGGTCAGCACCGACGGCGTGAACAGGTTCACGGTGAGCGTCGTGCCGTTGTGGAAGTAGATGGAGTCCATCAACCTCGTGTTGATCTCCAGGCCGGTGCCCTGGCAGCACCAGAACGAGTTGTAGTCCGTGCTCCAGGTGCCGCCGCCCCACGCCGGCCCCACGCCTCGACGCCCGCCCGGCCGCAACGGGGTGAAGTAGGTGATGTGGCCGTGGCTGTCCGCCGGGTTCTGTCCGCCGATCAGGTGGTTGATCGTCGCGCGCTCGTAGAAGTCGAAGTAGTCCGCCCGGTTCGGGTCGAGCAGCCACAGCTCCCGGGTCAGCTTGAGCATGTTGTAGGTGTTGCACTGCTCGCAGGTGTCGTTGTTGAGGTACCCGGCGATCGCGTTGGGCGCCCGGAAGTGCTCGGCCTGGCTGTTGCCGCCGATGACGTAGGAGTGTGCGCCGACGGTGATGTTCCACGCGTTGCTGGCGATGTCCCGGTAACGGGTGGTCCCGGTGGCCTTGAACTCCCGGGCGGCGCCCACCCACTTGGGGACCTGGGTGTTGGCGTGCAGGCCGGAGAGCTGGTCCTGGTTGGAGGCCAGGGGGTTGAACACGGCGGCGTGGTCGAAGCGCTGGGCGGCGGTGAGCCACCGGGTGTCGCCGGTCTGCTGGTAGATGTCGGTGAGCACGTCGTTCATGCCGCCGAACTCGGTGCCCAGCATCGACTGCATCTGGCTGGAGCTGAGCCGGGCCGTGCGGGTGTCGACCCAGCCCGCGAGGGACAGCAACACCGTACGGGCCTGCGTGTTGCCGGTGTAGCGCCAGACGTCGAGCAGCCCGGCGAGGGTCTTGTGGATGCAGTAGTAGGGCACGTTGCCGTTGGACAACGTCCGCGCCTCCAGCGCGGTGAAGTCGGACTCGGGGAAACCGGAGAGGTAACCCGCGCCGAAACCGGCAGCCCCGTTGTTCGCCTGGCACTTGGCCAGCTCGGCCACCATGTAATTCGCCTTGTCCCGGCAGGTGGTGTCGCCCAGCACCGCGTACGCGTACGCCCAGGCGGTCAGGAAGTGCCCCTGCATGTGGGTCCGGAAGGGGAAGTTCGGCGCGTCCCAGCCGCCGTTGGTGGCGGCACCGTTGGTGGACAGCCGGTGGTTGGCGCGGAAGTTGTAGAGCATGCGGTCGACGTCGACGAACCGCAGGTAGTTGAGCGTCCGTGTCTGGTTGTCCATCCAGCGGCCGCTGGTCAGCCGCACCTGGCCGAGGTCGAACGGGTACGCCGAGACGCCGATGTCCGGCCGGACCGGTGGCACCACGGCCGCAGCCGCGCTGCCGGCGGCGACAGTGGTGCCGGTCGCGGAGAGCACCACTGTGGCTCCGGCGGCCTGGAGCAGGTGTCGGCGGCTGAGGGGTGGCATGGAACCTCCAAAGGGACTTGTGACAGCGGGACGGGTCTGGTGGTGGACGACCGCAACGGCGGGCGGGGCTGGGCGCGCCGGCGGCGGCCGTCGCGGGTGGGGGTGCTGCCGCTGTGGACTTCCACGTGCTGCCCGGTGTAATCGCTCCACGTCAATGTGATCGCTAACATAGTTGGTCGTTAACATGCCCGCAACCCCCGTGACGCCTGCTGTCCGATCCGGTCGTGCCGAACTCGCGCCTCGGGCGACTGGTCGCGTCGTGTCCCACCTCGGCGACGGCCTGAGGGCTCCGGCGGGGTCCGAAATAGAGGTTATGGCGGAATGGACCGAATCGGCGGGTGGCGGATCATGATGACCTGCCCTCCGTTGACGCCCGCCGCACCCCTCAGTACGGTGCATCGTAAAACGTGGATGTCAACGCTGATACGTCAGCGTTACGGCGAGGTTGCGCCGGTCGTCTCACGCCAGTTCAAAAACCCAGGTCAGAGGCAGCGGAAGGGGGGTGTTGGCGATCACCTGTTAGCGCTAACAGGATGCCCGTTTGTGCTGCTGGGTCTGGCGACAACGAACGCCCGCTCGATCGGCAGCCGGGTGGCGGCAGTCCGCCGATTCAGACATCGCGCACCGCGCATTCGGTAGGAGAAATCGTGAAGGTGAAAGATCGCACCAGAGCTGGCGCCGGCAGCCGCGCCCGACGCGCCGTCGCCTGGCTGGCGAGCATCGTCTGCGTGCTGGCACTGGTGCCCGACACGGCCAGGGCCGACAACCCCATCGTCCAGCACATCTACACTGCCGACCCGGCACCCCTGGTGCACAACGGCCGGGTTTACCTCTACACCGGACACGACGAGGACGGCTCCACCTACTTCACCATGCGTGAGTGGCGCGTCTGGTCGTCCGCCGACATGGTCAACTGGACCGACCACGGGTCGCCGATGAGCCTGTCGACCTTTGCCTGGGCGGACGCCAACGCGTGGGCCGGGCAGGTCATCGCCCGCAACGGGAAGTTCTACTGGTACGTGCCGGTGCGCCAGCGCTCGAACGGGCAGATGGTCATCGGAGTGGGGGTGGCGGACAGCCCGACCGGGCCGTTCCGGGACGCCATCGGTCGACCTCTGGTCGGCAACAACGAGATCGACCCGTCGGTGTTCATCGACGACGACGGGCAGGCGTACCTGTACTGGGGCAACCCGGGCCTGTGGTACGTGAAGCTGAACTCGGACATGATCTCCTACTCCGGCAGCGCGACCCGGATCACGCTGACCACGGCGGGGTTCGGCACCCGGACCGGCAACGCGAGTCGGCCCACCCTCTACGAGGAGGGACCGTGGGTCTTCAAGCGCAACGGGTTGTACTACAACGTGTTCGCGGCCGAGTGCTGCTCGGAGTTCATCGCCTACTCCACCGCGCCGGGCCCGACCGGACCGTGGACGTACCGGGGGACGATCATGCCTCGGCAGGGCAGCAGCTTCACCAACCACGCCGGTGTCATCGACTTCAACGGCGGCTCGTACTTCTTCTACCACAACGGGGCGTTGCCCGGCGGCGGCGGTTACACGCGCTCGGTGGCGGTGGAGAAGTTCAGCTACAACTCCAACGGCACCATCCCGACGATCACCATGAGCACCGCCGGGGCGCCGCAGGTGGGCACGCTGAATCCGTACGGGCGGCAGGAGGCCGAGACGATCGCCTGGGGTTCCGGCATCGAGACGGAACCGTCCAGCGAGGGCGGCATGAACGTCGGCTGGATCGAGAACGGCGACCACGTGAAGGTCAAGGGGGTCGCCTTCGGCGGCGGCGCGACCTCGTTCACCGCCCGGGTCGCCTCGGCGACCAGCGGCGGCCGGATCGAGGTGCGGCTCGACAGTGCCAGCGGCCCGGTCGTCGGCACCTGCACCGTGGGTGGCACCGGCGGCTGGCAGACCTGGGTCACCACCACCTGCGCGGTGAGCGGCGCGACCGGCACGCGTGACCTGTACCTTCGCTTCGCCGGCGGCACCGGCAACCTGTTCAACCTCAACTGGTGGCAGTTCGGTGGCACCGGCGGCAGCGGGAACGTCCTGACCAACGGCAACGTCGAGAGCGGCACGACGGGTTGGGGCGTGAACGGCAGCGGCACGCTCTCCACCAACACCTCGGTCGTGCACGGCGGCGGCGGATCGCTGTCGATCACCGGGCGCACCTCGGCGTGGAACGGCCCCAGCCAGGACGTGACCTCGAAGCTCACCAACGGCAAGAGCTACACCACGAGCGTCTGGGTACGCGCGCAGAGCGGCACACCGTCCGCGAAGGCGACCATCGCGCTGACCGCCAACGGCACGACGAACTACCTTCAACTGACGCCGACGGCGGACGTGAACGTCAACGGCTGGACCCAGCTCACCGGCACGGCGACCGTCTCGTGGAGCGGCACGCTGACCGGGGCCACGTTCTACGTGGAGACGGCGGCGGGCACCGACAGCCTCCTCGTCGACGACGCCTCGTTCCAGTGACGCGGTGCCGGAGCCGTGCCCGTACGGCTCCGGCAGTCCGCCGCAGCGCGGGATCGGCGCGAGCACCACTCGACGCTTGACGAACGGCATGTTATCGCTCACAGTCGATGGGTGAGGGCGGCCGCACCTGTGGCTCACCGGGCGAGCCTGCCGGTCGCACCTCCGCACACGACGTCCGCCCAGGGCATGCCGGACGTCGTGGCAGGGCTCCCACCAACGGCGCCGTGACGGCCACCGGGCTCTCGCTCGTCACGGTCCCGCCGGTGGTTGGGACGAATCCGCAATCGGCACTGGCGTCGGCGCTGACATCGCCGCCGCCGGTCTCTCCGACATTCGCGGGAGCAGATTCGGGCGCTGCACCTCCATCGCTGAACCACCACAGAGAAGGAAGTCGCATGAACCACAAACGAGCCCTGCGAGCGGCGGTGACCATCGCAGTGGCCGGCGCCCTGGCAGCCGGAATGACACTGACGATGACCACCGCGGCCAGCGCCGGCACGACCCTGCGGGCCGCGGCGGCGGAGAAGGGCCGCTATTTCGGTGCGGCCGTCGCGACGGGCAAGCTCTCCACCAGTGCGTACGCGACCATCCTGAACCGTGAGTTCAACAGTGTCGTGGCCGAGAACGAGATGAAGTGGGACGCCACCGAGCCGCAGCAGGGCCAGTTCAACTATGGCGGTGGTGATCGTCTGGTCAGTCATGCGCAGGCCAACGGGATGAGCGTGCGGGGTCATGCGCTGTTGTGGTATCAGCAGCAGCCGGGCTGGGCGCAGGGGATGTCGGGTAGCGCGTTGCGGAACGCGGCGATCAACCATGTGACGCAGGTGGCGACGCATTTCCGGGGCAAGATCCATTCGTGGGATGTGGTGAACGAGGCGTTCGCCGACGGTGGCAGTGGTGGGCGTCGTGATTCGAACCTGCAGCGCACCGGTAACGACTGGATCGAGGCGGCGTTCCGGGCGGCGCGGGCGGCGGATCCGGGTGCGAAGTTGTGTTACAACGACTACAACACCGATGGGATCAACGCGAAGTCGACGGGCATCTACAACATGGTGCGGGACTTCAAGTCCCGTGGGGTGCCGATCGATTGTGTGGGTTTCCAGTCGCACCTGGGCACGTCGTTGGCCGGTGACTACCAGGCGAATCTGCAGCGTTTCGCCGATCTCGGTGTGGACGTGCAGATCACCGAGCTGGACGTGATGACCGGCGGCAACCAGGCCAGCATCTACGGCTCGGTCACCCGCGCCTGCCTGGCTGTCTCGCGCTGCACCGGCATCACCACCTGGGGCGTGCGCGACTGTGACTCGTGGCGGGGTTCGGACAACGCCCTGCTGTTCGACTGCAACGGCAACAAGAAGGCCGCGTACACGGCCGTCCTGAACGCCCTCAACGCCGGCCCGGGCATCCCCACGGACCCGCCGCCGACGACCCCGCCGCCCACCGACCCGCCGCCCACGACCCCGCCGCCGGGGACGCCGGACGGTTGCTCGGCGTCGGTGTCGGTCAACTCGTGGACCGGTGGGTTCGTGGCCACCGTGAAGGTGACCGCCGGTTCCGCCGGGACGAACGGGTGGAACGTCAGCGTTGCGCTTCCCGGTGGCGCGAGTGTCACCAACACCTGGAGTGCGACGGCCAGCGGCACCACCGGCACGGTCCGGTTCACCAACGTGGACTACAACGGTCGGTTGGGTGCCGGCCAGGTCACCGAGTTCGGTTTCCAGGGCAACGGCAGCGCCTCCGGCCTGACGCCCACCTGCACCGCTTCCTGAACACACGATGACCGACTGACGTCGGCCGGTGCGGAGAACCACGACGGTCCTGCGCACCGGCCGACATCAGGTCGCGCCGTACGGGTCGATCAGGAGTACGGAAGCCGCAGCACCGACTGGTTGCCGATGCCCACGGTGCTCGGGTTGTTGCCGATCGCCGACCAGACCTCCACCCGGACCGTGCCGTTGCTCAGTGCGCCCAACGTGCCGGTCGCCGTTGACAGGCCGGCGTTCTGGGTGTAGTGCTCGTACCCGGGGACCGGGTCGGTGGCGAAGTAGCGCAGGGTCTCCACCCGCTCCCAACTGCCGTTGCCCGTGAGGTCGTAGGAGATCCGCACCTGCACGCCGTTGCCGACCGCCGTCCCGGCGTCCACGAACAGGTCGAACGTGGTCTGCCCGCCGGTGTAGGCGAGGTTGAGGCCGGTGGCCGTGAAGACCTGCGCGTTGGTGGGCGTACCGTCGTGGTTTCCGTTTGCCGCCGCGACAGTCGTCGTGGCCGCGCCACCGGCGGCGCCCAACCCGCCTCCGGGCAGCAGGTACCGCGTCGGACCGCCCGTGGCCGGCGGCGGGGTGGTCGTCGGCGGGGGGTCCGTCGGCGGGGGGTCCGTCGGCGGGGGGTCCGTCGGCGTCGTCGGGGGAACGCCGCCAGCGGCGTTGCCGCCGCTCCAGGTGTACGCCCCGGTGGTGGCCGTCTTGCCGGCTCCCACGCTGAGCGTGGTGCCGTTGGAGAAGGTCACCGTGATCGGCGCGGCGGTCGGGTTCGATGCCACGTAGGTGCGGGCACCGTTGCGCGAGAAGACCGCCGACAGCGGATGGTTGCCGGTCACCGTCGTGTCGACATTGCCCAGGGCCGCCAGGTTGCGGATCCAGTGGAAGGTGTGCGCCCGGCTCTCGCCCTCCTCCGGGGTGTAGCCCGGGTTCGCGCGGAGGTTCGCCAGCGCCGCGTCGGGGTCGCCGAGGGCCTGGAACTGCCAGAGGATGTCCTGCCACACCGTCGGTTGTCCGCCGTTGTTGCGGACGAGCTCGGCGTAGTTGGTCCGCACGTACGCCGGGTTGTTGCCCAGGTAGAGGTGACCGCCGGTGACCGGCAGCAGGTTGATGCCCTGGATCATCTCCGGCTCGGCGCTGAACCAGGTGGCGTACGCGCCGCCGTCACCCCAGACCATGCCGACCGTCGAGTGGCCGAACGCGGCGGGGAAGTTCTGGTCGCTGACGTCGAACCAGTATTCCTGGATCGCCGCGGCCTGCGTGGTGTAGAGGAAGACACCCGCGTCGCGGACGGCGGTGTCGCCGGTCGTCTGCCCCCACTGGATCAGGGCGCTCGCGAAGTTCATCCCCTCCGACGAGGACTCCTGGTTGTTGCCGGAGCCGAACGAGCCGTGCCCGGACGCCCAGTCGTGGCCGGCGTAGATGTCGAAGTCCCGCAGGTACGGGAAGCGGGTGTCGTCGCGACGGTAGTTGTTGGCGTCCCGGATCAGCAGGTCGACCATGCCGCCGTAACGGCTGGTGGCCGCCCAGGTAGGGTCGAACTTCGCCAGGGTCGCTGCGGCGGCGATGTAGTAGCCGTAGTGGAAGTGGTGGTCGTTGAGCTCCTGGTCGGACCCGTACGACGCCGGGTAGCCGATCAGGGTGCCCCAGGTGTTGTCGTAGTAGAAGACCCTGCTGGTCTTGCCGCTGGACGCGGTGAACCAGTCGGTGAGCGTGCTACGGATCGCGTTCAGCGCGCTGTCGCGCGTCGTGGTGTCGTTGACCTGGTCGGCGATCTCGGCGATCCGCGCGGCGCGGCCGAGGCCCTTGCCCGTCCAGTAGGTGTCGTTGCCGCGCTGGTCCATCGGGTTGGCGCGGGTGGCGGCCAGGTGCCCGGTGAGCGTCGACAGGTCACCACCGCTGCCGTCACCGACGGCCGGCAGCTCCGGCAGGATGCCCTGGAACTTCATGGCGGTGCGGAACTGGTTGACGCCGGTGAGCACCTTCATCCGGCCGCGCGCCGACGGGTAGGTCGGCGTGATCGCGGTGGAGCCGCTCAGCGATTTCCACTGGTGCGGGTAGAGGCTCACCACGGTCTGCGTGGCGGTGCCCTCCCGGGCGGTCGTGGTGAACGCGTACGTGGTGGTCAGGCCGCTGGTTGCGGGGTTGTAGGCGTACGAGACCTGGGTGCCGGTCACGTGGGCGTGCGCGTACTGACCGTAGGTCGCGGCCAGCGCGGCGCGCTCGGTCGCGCTGGACGTCGGCGGCAGCAGGGCGACGGAGAAGTAGCCGCGACCGGCCAGGGTGGACGAGATCCGGCCCGACGCCACGGTCCAGCTGGCGCCGCTGGGGGCGAACCCGACGTAGTCGTGGCCGTTGACCCGGAAGCCGATGGTGGCGCCGCTGTTGGACCAGACGTCGGGGGTGCCGGCGGTGCTGATCTGCGCGTTCCCGCCGGTGGTCTGGAAGTACGCGAAGGGCAGACCGTGGCCGATGGTGGCGCGCATGGTGCGCGTGCCGTCGCTCCAGTGCGGGCTGACCGTCCAGTCCGTCCAGCCGTCGACCTTCACCAGGGGAGCGGCGAGCCCGGCCACGCCGACCCGGATGTCCTGCACGTACGGGTAGTGGAACTCCCCGACGCCGGTGGCGGTGCCGCTGATGGCGGGAGTGGAGTTGCCGGAGAAGCCGAGCCCGTCACCGAAGGTGTCGTACGAGATCGGGTGGGCGTGCAGCGGTTCGCTGAAGGAGCAGTCGGTGCGCTTCCACAGCAGGGAGGACCACCAGTCGTTTGTGGGTATCGGACCGGTGGGCGCGTTGGCGGTGGCGAACTGCCGGGGGTTGCTGGACATCGCGCCGCACCCGCTCGGCAGCGGACCGACGGGGGTGGTGGTGTAGCTGCCGGCGCCGACGGGCGCGGCTTCGGCGGCGCGGGTGACGGGGATCGCGAGGCCGCCGACGATCAGGGCCAGCGCGGTGGTGGCGGCCAGGACCCATCGGCGGTGGGGGACGGGAGGTTTCATGGTGCCTCCATCGCGCGTCGGGTGCGGCCCTTGCCGGCTCCGACGCGTTGCGTCTGAATTGGGGGGAAGGTCGGGTGAGAGAGCGCTCTCACGGCCACGGTAGTGGAGCACCTAGATCCCCGTCAATGTGTCCATCCCGTTGCGTACTGATGTCGCTATTTGCCGGCGCCCTCACGCTCGCTCAGCAGCGTCTCCGGCGCGCGCATCCGCCACGCGTCCGTCACCAGCTCGTCCAGGCGTTCGAGGTCGATCTCCGCCAGGCGCAGCAGCACCAGGGGCAGCCCGTCGTAACCGGGCGCGGTGAAGAAGACGTCCGGTTCGCCGAGCAGGAGAGCCTGCTTCTCCGCCTCGTCCCCGACGAACAGCACGGCGATGTCGAGCCGGATCACCCGCGGCCGGCCCGGCACCCGCTCCGGATAGGACCAGACGAAGCCCTTGTCGGCCACCCGGAAATCGAAGCCGTCACTGGCGATCTCCACCACGTGCGGCAGGGCCAGCGCCACCCGGCGTACGTCCTCCGCGTCAACCACCGGGACCCCTCGCACCGCGTACCGTCCGCATGTGCCGAGATTACGCGGTGGACAGGCCGATCGCGGTCGCCCCGATGACGGCCCGGGTGCCGCTCTCCTGCACGTAGCCGACGACCATGGCACCGCGCGGATCGAGATCGGGCGGCACCGTCAGCTCCATCCGCCCGCCCTCGGCGTCCGCTCCCACCGACGTGAAGGCCCGTACGACGTTGTCCTGCCGTAGCGTCCGCCCGGCGTTCTCCCCCCGGGCGATCTCGCTGTCCAGGCCGCGTTGCACGATCGCCACGTTCAGCACCGCGCCCTCCGGTGGCTGATC
Source organism: Micromonospora sp. M61 (assembly GCF_018070245.1). Classification (NCBI taxonomy): domain Bacteria; kingdom Bacillati; phylum Actinomycetota; class Actinomycetes; order Micromonosporales; family Micromonosporaceae; genus Micromonospora; species Micromonospora sp. M61. The sequence goes on from NZ_JAGPYA010000024.1 coordinate 56,620, forward strand.
GACCTGGTAGTCCAGCACCACCCGCGGCCCGCCGACGTCCGGTGCGGACAGCGTGAGGGTGGTGGCGGCGGTCGTGGCCAGGGCGGACGCGATCGCACCGGCCGCCCGTCGACGATCGGACCCGACGAACTCGACGGTGCCGTTGACGACCATCTGCGGCGTGTACAGACGTCCGGAGCCGAAGGCCCGGGCGTACGCCTCCTGCCGCGCGGTGTAGGCAGCGTCGGCGAACTGGTCGGGCCAGCCCAGATCGTCCCAGTAGTCGACGTGGAACCCGAGGCCGAAGACAGGTTGACCCCGTTCCTGGGCGTCACTCTCGATCTCGGTCAGCAACTCCTCGGCGGGAGGGCAACTGGAGCAGCCCTGTGAGGTGAACATCTCCACGACCGCGAAGCCGCCGTCCGTCGATGGGTTCGTCATGTGGCGTGTCTCCTCCCACGTGCCGGCTGCGGCGCTGCGTTTCCCGTTCCGGCCCGGACAATGCGCGGCGGGTGTCTCCTGCTGGCCTCTTGGGAGGCGTCACCGGCGCGGGTGGTTGGATGGTCGGGTGCAGTTCACCGTGACAGACGCGCCGGAGCGGGAGCGCTTCGAGGCGCGCGACGAGGCAGGCGTGGTCGCCGGGTTCGTCACCTATCAGCTGACCGGCTCGATCATCGCCTACACCCACACCGAGGTCGACCCGGCGTTCGAGGGCCGGGGCGTCGGGTCGACGCTGGCTCGCGCCGTGATGGACGACGCGCGCGCCAAGCGCCGAACCGTAGTGCCGATCTGCCCGTTCCTCGCCGACTGGCTGGTCAAGCACCCGGAGTACGAGGGCATCGTGGTCCGCTCGACCCGCAAGGTCAAGTAGACCGGCCCCTTCCGCCCTTCATCCCGTCGGGAGACGTGCACGATGACTGCTCAGACCTTCCGGGCGCTGCACCACGGCCGCGCCCTCGGAGACCCGCTCGTCCTCCCCGGTCCCTGGGACGCGGCCAGCGCGCTGGCCTTCGCCGAGGCCGGCTATCCCGCGCTCGCCATCCCCAGCGCCGGGGTCGCCGCCTCGCTCGGCTACGAGGACGGCGCTACCCCGCCCGACGAGATGTTCGCCGCGGTGGCGCGGATCGTCCGGGCCGTCTCCGTCCCGGTGTCCGCCGACGTCGAGGGCGGGTACGGCCTCACCCCCGGCGAGCTGGTCGGGCGGCTCCTGGAGACGGGCGCCGTCGGCTGCAACCTGGAGGACTCCGAGGGAGGCGCCACGCTGAAGGATCCCCAGCGGCACGCGGACTGGCTGGCCGAGGTGCGCGCGGAGGCTGGCGACGCGCTCGTCATCAACGCGCGCGTCGACACGTTCCTGGTCGGCGCGGGTGACCCGGCCGACGCGGTGGCACGAGCCCGCCTCTACACGGCCGCCGGCGCCGACTGCGTGTACCCCATCCTGGCGCCGCCGGAGCTGCTGCCGGTGCTGCGCGAGGGAATCACCGGCCCGATCAACATGGTCGCCGGCGCGGACAGCGAGTCCGTGGCCGAGTTGGCGCGCTGGGGCGCGACGCGCATCACCTTCGGGCCGGCCATGCAGCGGTACGCCATCGGGGCGGTCGGCGACCTCGCGGCACGACTGCGCGCCTGAGCCCGCCCACCGCCCCGGGAGTGATCAAGCGCCAGCCGCGCGGCGATCGGTCGGGCGCCAGCCGCGCGGTGGTCGGTCAGGCGTCGGCGCGGGCGGCGAGGGCGTCCACCAGGCGGCGGGCCGAGCCGGCCAGGTTCCACCGTCCGGCCAGGTCGAGCAGCCGCTCCGGATCGACCGGGGCGGTCGGCAGCGCGGTGGGCAGCTCCGGCAGTGGCACGTCCAGGGCGACCCGGACCACCGTCGGCGCCACGGCCAGGTAGTCGCGGGCCGCGGCCAGCTTGGTGCGCAAGCCCGGTGCGAAGGACGAGTCGGAGTCGTCCAGTGCGGCCAGGATGCCGGCGATGCTGCCGTACCGCTCGATGAGCCGGGCGGCGGTCTTCTCACCCACACCGGCGACCCCGGGCAGCCCGTCGCTGGGGTCGCCGCGCAGCGCGGCGAAGTCTGCGTACCGGTCGGCCGGGACGCCGTAGCGTGTCCGCACCGCGGCGTCGTCGCAGTCGTCCAGCTTGGCGACGCCGCGCCCCACGTAGAGCAGCCGGACCGGCCGGGTGTCGTCGATGAGCTGGAACAGGTCCCGGTCGCCGGAGACCACCTCGACCGGGCCGGGCTGGGTCACCGAGAGCGTGCCGAGCACGTCGTCGGCCTCGTAGCCGGTAGCGCCGACCGCGGTGATGCCCACGGCGGTCAGCACCTCCAGGATCATCGGCACCTGCGGGGAGAGCGTGTCCGGGACGATCTCGCCGCCCTGCGGGGCCACCCGGTGCGCCTTGTACGACGGCAGCAGGTCGACCCGCCACGCCGGGCGCCAGTCGTAGTCGAGGGCGCAGACCATCCGGTCGGCGCCCCGCACGCGAATCAGGGTGGCGAGCATGTCGAGGAAACCGCGCACCGCGTTGACCGGGGTGCCGTCGTCGGCCTTGGCGGCGGACTCCGGAATGCCGAAGTAGGCCCGGAAGTAGAGGCTCGCTGCGTCGATCAGCAGGATCGGGGGTCGGTGTGCCACGCCGGACAGCCTGGCACAGCCGTCCGACGATCCGGGGTACCCCCGGCCGCCCGGTGCTGTCAGCGCTGGTCGTCGTGCCGGTAGACGGTCTCCCGACGGGCCAGGTGCTGCACGACGTAACTGGTCACCAGCAGCAGGATCGCCACCAGCACCTCGACCCAGGCCGCGACGCCGTCGGCGACGGTGAGCCCGATGATCAGCAGAGCCAGGCCGACGAGCGCGAGGACTCCCGCCCACAGTTGGCGGCGACGGCGTGTCGCCGCCCGGTTCGCCTCGTTCCCTGCCACGTCGGTCCTCCCGGTCGAGGTCGCCCGCGCGGGACCCCGATCCCAGGCTAGGGCCGCGGGGGACGCGCCGGGCCGGAAAACGACCGTGCGAGCTGGTCGTCGCGCGGCGCAGACTGCCGGTATGGCGTTTCTTCCCGGCCTGACGTTGGCCCGTCGCTATCACGACGAGGTGGTCGCGCCGATCCTGCGCCGCCGGTGTCCCGACCTGCCGTACGCGGCCGGACTGCTCGACGGCGGCTCGGAGTTGCTCGGCCTGGACACCGTGCGGTCCACCGACCACGACTGGGGGCCACGCGTGCAGCTGTTCGTCCCGGCAGCCGAGGCGGCCCGGGTCCCCGCGCTGCGCGCCGCGCTCGACGCCGAGCTGCCGGTGGAGTTTCTGGGTTGGCCGACCCGTTTCGTCGGCGAGGACAGGCGGCTGGGCGTCTCCGACCCGGCGGGCAGCCGGCACGGGGTCGACGTCGCCGAACTGGCCGGCTGGTGGCGCGACCGGCTCGGCTTCGACCCGGCCGCCGGGGTCACCACGGCGGACTGGCTCGCCACCCCGACCCAGCGGCTGGCGGAGGTGACCGGCGGCGCGGTCTTCCATGACGGTCTCGGTGGGGCGCTGACGGCCCGGCGTACGGCGGTCAGCTGGTATCCGACGGACGTGTGGCGCCACGTGCTCGCCTCCGCCTGGACCCGGATCGCCCAGGCGGAGCACCTGCCCGGCCGGTGTGCCGAGGTCGGTGACGAGCTGGGCAGCCGGGTGGTGACCGCCGGGCTGGCCCGGGATCTCATGCGGCTCGGTCTGCTGCTGCACCAGCGTTGGCCGCCGTACGACAAGTGGCTCGGCACGGTCTTCGGCCGGCTGGACGACGCCGAGCCGGTGGTCGTGGCGCTGGCCGACGCGCTCGGCCCGGGCGACTGGGCGCGGCGTCAGGCGGGGCTGGTCGAGGCCCTGGAGACGGTGGCCCGATGGACCGACGAGACCCGTCTCGCGGTGCCGGTGCGCGCCCGGGCGCGGCCGTTCCACAGCCGCCCCTTCCTGGTGCTGCGCGCCGAGCGGATCGCCGCCGCGCTGAGTGCCGCCGTGACCGACCCCGCGCTGCGTGACCGGCCGCTTGTGGGCGCGGTCGACCAGTACGTGCACAGCGTCGATGTCCTCACCGACGCGGCCCGGGTGCGCCGGATCGCCGGCAGCGTCTGATCAGCCGCCCGGTCACCGATCCCCGACACCGACCGTCGACGTAGCGGGGCGGCTCGGCTCGTCGCCCTGGTCGTGGTCGGTGAGGTCGCGCAGGTGCCGGACGGGGGAGAGCAGCAGCACCAGCGGCGCGCAGACCAGTGTCGCCGCGAAGACGAACAGGGTGGCGCGGGCGCCCAGCGGCCCGGCCAGTGCGCCGGCGACCAGCCCGCCGACCGGGATCGCTCCCCAGGACACGAACCGCACGGTCGCCATCACCCGGGACAGCAGGTCGGGTGGGCTGGCGATCTGCCGGTAGGTCCGGGTGGTCACGCTGAGCACCACCGTCCCGAGGGAGAAGACCACGCTGCCGGCGGCGAAGGCGGCGTACGCCAGCCACCCGGTGCCCCAGGGGATTCCGAACGCACCGACGACCGTGGTGAATCCGGCGGCGATCAGGGCGCGGGCGGTGCCGATCCGTGTCGTGATCCGGGTGGTGAGCGCCGCCCCGACCAGGGCGCCGACCCCCTCGACGGCGAGCAGGACGCCGACCAGGCCGACCGGGGCGTGCAGCTCGCGGACCAGGTAGAGCGGGTGCAGCGCGAACTGCGCCCCGCAGACGAGGTTCATCGTCGTCGCGGCCCACATGCTCGGGCCTATCACCGGGTGGTGCGCGACGTAGCGCCAGCCCGCCCGGATCAGCTCACCGATCGGGGGCCACTGGTCCGGCGCGTCGACGCGGGTGGCGGGCAGGGTGCGCAGCAGGGCCGCCGATACGAGGTAGCTGGCCGAGTCCACCAGCAGGGTGGGCACCGCGCCGAGTGTCTGCACGGCGAGCCCACCGAGGGAGGGGCCGCTGAGCAGGGTGGCGGCGTGGGTGGCTGAGGTGAGGCTGTTGCGGGACTGCAACTGCTCGCGTTCGACGATGCTGGGCAGGAAGGTCGAGTTGGCCACGTCGAAGAGAACGTTGGCGAAGCTGACCACGAGCGCGGTGACCACCAGGTGGGCGACGGTGAGGTGGCCCCACCACCAGGCGAGTGGGATGGACGCGACGGCGACCGCACGGGCCAGGTCGGCGCCCACCTGGGCGCCGCGCAGCGGCAGGTGTTGCACGATGACTCCGGCCGGCAGCCCGATCACGATCCAGGCGACGTAGCTGGCCGCGGCGATCAGGCCCAGCTGGAACGCGGAGGCGTCGAGGACGGTGAGTGCGGTGAGCGGCAGGGCCACCGCGCCGACCGCCGACCCGACCATGCTGGTCGTGCCGGCGGTCCACCAGCGCCAGAACACCCCGGCCCGTTCGTCGACGTGCATGTCGCCGTCCCCCGTTCGCCGAGCCAGCGCGTTCCAAACTGGAACGGACTATAGTCGGAGCGGGAGCAACGGAGGTAGCGGGTGCGGCGAGAGGATCTTGCCGATGCGGACTGCGGCATCGCGCAGGCGCTCGGCGTACTGGGGGACTGGTGGACGTTCCTCATCGTGCGCGACGTCGCCGGCGGGACGACCCGCTTCGACGCGTTGCAACGCGAGCTGGGTGTCAGCCGACGGGCGCTGACCGAGCGCCTCGGCGCTCTGGTCGAGCACGGTGTGTTGGAGCGCCAGCCGTACTCACGACACCCGCCGCGCTACGACTACCTGCTCACCGCGAAGGGCGAGGGGCTCCTGCCGGTGCTGATCGCCCTGCAGGACTGGGGGACGAGGCACCTGATGGGTGATGGAGAGTTGACCGCGACGGCCGACGCCGGGTCTGCCGAGGCGCGCCGGGCACACGACCTGATCGGGCGGCGGTTGCCCGAGGCCGTGCTGCCGGGTGCCGACGGTCAGCCGGTGTCGGTGGCCGCGACGGGCGAGTGGAGCGTCCTCTACCTCTTCCCCGGGGCGTACGCGCCGGGGACGCAGGGCTATCCGCCGGCCTGGTCGGAGATCCCCGGTGCCCGGGGCTGCACCCTCGAATCGACCACCTACGCGAAGCGGCACCCGGACTTCCAGGCCGCCGGGGTACGGGTCTACGGGATCAGCACGCAGCGACCGGACCAGCTCGCCGACTTCTCCGCGTACGCCGGGCTGCCGTTTCCGCTGCTGTCCGACCAGGACGGCCGGTTGGCCGCCGGGCTGCTGCTGCCCGTCTTCCGCGCCGGTGGGATGACCCGGTTCAAGCGGCTGACGCTGCTGGTCGACCCGCAGGCGGTGGTGCGGGCCGTGCAGTTCCCGGTCACCGACCCGGCCGGCTCGGTGGAGGAGATGCTCATGCTGGTCCGCGAGCACGCGAGGATCCCCGGCTGACGCGGGGCGTCGACCGGGCACCCGTAGCGCTGGCCCGTCTGCGAGCCAGCACAGCCGTGGCGACCTGCGCGATCCAGATGGCACCGGCCATGGTCATTATCGGGGGGACGAGGTTCGGGCCAGAGCTGTGGAACGGCTGCGCGGTCATCGCGACCCCGAGCATGAGGCACCCCACCCACGCCCCGATCGTGCAGACGGCGTACGACACCGTGACGTCAGAGCTGGACTTCATCCTCCCCACGTACCGGCCCACGGTCGGGGGTACGGCCAGTATCAGACCGAGCGGTATGGCAAAGAGAACGAACGCGCCGAACACCAGACCGCCGCCGGCGGCGATGCTCACGCAGATGAGCAGGATCGGAATGACGGTCGGGGCCGACCACTGCCCGCGGTGCACGACCCGCTGGAATCTGGATCCCATTGCACGTCCTCAGTCGGTCGGCAGCGTCCGGCCGGAGCCCGATCGGTCCACATCTATGATCGGCCGCAGGGTCGGGTCACTCTAGCTGCCAACGGCGTGACCTGCTCGCAGACGTCACCGCGTACGCCGTTGCCGCTGCTCACCCATCCGATGACCCTGCCTGCCCTGGCTCGCGAGCACGCAACGATCCCCGGCTGACGCGGGGGCGTCGACCGGGGATCGTTGCGTCCGAACCGTCAGGCCGGGAGCGTCCAGCGCTGGTTGGCGCCGGCGAAGCAGTCCCAGATCTGCAGCCGGGTGCCGTCGGCGGAGCTGTTGTCGCTGGCGTCCAGGCACTTGTTCGACTGCGGGTTGCGCAGCGTGCCGTTGGACTGCGACTGCCAGACCTGCGCGCCGCTGCCGTTGCAGTCCCAGAGCTGGATCTTCGCGCCGTTGGCGGTCGAGCCGTTGGTGATGTCGGCGCACTTGCCGAGGGCGCGCAGCGTGCTGTCGCTGGCGACGGTCCAGGTCTGCGCGTTGGTGCCGTTGCAGCCCCACAGCTGGATGGGGGTGCCGTTGGCGGTGCTTGCCGAGGCCACGTCGACGCACTTGCCGCCGATGCCGGTGATCCGCCCGGTGCGGCCGGTCGGCGGCGGGGTGGTGCCACCCATGATCGTGTCGTACATCGCGCTGACCAGCGAGGTCGAACCGGTGGTGTCCTGCGACAACTCCCAGTTCATCACGCCGCCGGCGTTGGCGAGTGCCCACTGCGTCTTGCGCTTGACCGTCGGGATGCCGTTGTAGCACTGCTGGGCGCCACCGGCCGTGGTGCAGTCCCGGTTGGCGTTGGCCGGGTCCAGCGCGACCAGTGCCGAGTAGGTGAAGTAGCCGGGGCGGCTGTAGAACGGGATGCCGAGCACGGCCTTGCTGGCCGGTAGGCCCCGGGCCTTCCACAGGTTGATGCTGTTGATCGACCAGTCGTAGTTGGCGTGCGGGCTGCCGCCGTCGTACGCCATGATGTTGAGCCAGTCGACCTGGTTGAACACGGCCGTCTGCACGCCGTCGACGGAGTAGCCCTCGGAGACCACGGCGGCGGTGAGCAGCTTGCCGCGACTGTGCATCGCGCTGCCGAGCTGCGTCATGAGCGCCGTGTAGTTGTTGGCCGAGGCGCCCGGGTCGGGGTATTCCCAGTCCATGTCGACGCCGTCCAGGTTGTACTGGTTGACGAAGTTGACCAGGTTGTTGACGAAGGTGGTCCGGCTGCCGGAGTTGGCGGCCAGGGCCTCGAAGGCCGAGTCGTTGCCGTCGTTCCAGCCGCCGACGGCGATTGACACCTTGACGTTGTTGGCGTGCGCGAGGGAGACCAGCGAGGAGAGCTTGCTCGGGTTCTCGACCGCACGCAGGCTGCCGTCGTTGTTGGGCAGCACGAACGCGTAGTTGATGTGGGTGAGCTTGTTGTACTGGATGGTGTTGACGTTGCCGGCCCAGGAGGGCATGTAGCCGACGCTCTTGAAGTTGTTCGGCAGCACCACGGCCTGCGCGGCGGTGGGGGTGGTGGCGAGGGTGGCGCCGGCGGTGGCCAGCGCGAGGAGGCCGGCGGTGAGGGCGCGGCGCAGTGGTGAGGACATCGGGGGCCTTCCCGTGGGCGGGGGACGACGCCCGCCCGCGCAGGGTTGTCGCGGGCGGGAGGTGCGGGGGGACGCAGGGACGGGTGGCCTCGAGGCAGCCAAATCTTAAAGAGTGTTAACTGTGCGCGTCAATCAACGTCGATGGATTTTCCGACGATCGGTGTCGATATGGGGTTTGCCCAAACGACCGTTAAGCTGACGGGGTGGGAATCGACGAGCTGTATCCGCCGGATCGGCTGATCGCCGCGCAGCGCGCCACCGCCGCCGCCGGCCTGGACGCCCTGCTGCTCACCCCGGGCTCCGACCTGCGTTACCTGACCGGCTACGACGCCCACGCGGGGGAGCGGCTGACCTGCCTGGTGCTGCCCGCCGAGGGCGAGCCGACCCTGATCGTGCCCCGGCTGGAACGCCCGGCGGCGGAGGCGTCCCCCGCGCCCGCCACCGGGGTCCGCATCGTCGACCACGTCGACGGCACCGACCCGTACCCCCTGGTGGTCGCCGCCCTCGACGGCCCGCCGGCGGCGGTGGGGCTGGCCGACCGGATGTGGGCCGAGCAGGTCCTCGCGCTGCGCGCCGCGCTTCCCGGCGCAACGCAGCGGCTGGCCGGGGAGGTGCTGCGTGAGCTGCGGATCCGCAAGTCCCCTGCGGAGGTGGCGGCGCTGGCCGAGGCCGGCGTGGCCATCGACGAGGTGCACCTGCGGATGGGCGAGTGGCTGCGCCCCGGCCGCACCGAGGCCGAGGTCGCGACGGACATCGCCGCGGCGATCCGGGCCGCCGGGCACGTCAGCGTCGACTTCGTCATCGTGGCGGCTGGCCCGAACGGGGCCAGCCCGCACCACGGCACCTCGGACCGGCCGATCGGCGTCGGAGAGCCGGTGGTGGTCGACATCGGCGGCACGATGCCCTCGGGCTACCGCTCGGACTGCACCCGCACCTACCTGGTGGGCGGGCCCGGGCCGGCCGACTTTCTGGACTACTACACGGTGCTGCGCGACGCCCAGCGCGCGGCGGTCGCGGCGGTGCGGCCCGGGGTCACCGGCGCGGCGGCCGACGCCGCGGCGCGGGAGCCGATCGCCGCCGCCGGCTACGGCCCCGCGTTCCTGCACCGCACCGGGCACGGCATCGGTCTCGACGGTCACGAGGAGCCCTACCTGGTGGCCGGCAACGACCAGCCCCTGGAGGCCGGCATGGCGTTCTCCATCGAACCGGGGATCTACCTGGCGGGCCGACACGGCGCCCGTATCGAGGACATCGTCGTCTGCACAACGGACGGCGTGCAACGGCTCAACACCACCCCCACGGAGCTCATCGCGCTATGACTGTCGACCGGATTCTCCCCACCGACGAGGCCCACGACCTGCTGGGTCTCGCCACCGAGCTCGCCGACCGCGAGCTCGCGCCGAAGGCCGCCGCCTTCGAGGAGCGCGCCGAGTTCCCCCGCGAGGTGCTGCGAACCCTCGGCCGGGCGGGCCTGCTCGGGCTGCCCTACCCCGAGGAGTACGGCGGCGCGGCCCAGCCGTACGAGGTGTACCTGCAGGTGCTGGAGATCCTGGCCAGCCGGTGGCTCGCGGTCGCCGAGGCGGTCAGCGTGCACACCCTGTCCTGCTACCCGGTGGCGGCGTTCGGCAGCGACGAGCAGCGCAAGCTGTTGCCGGACATGCTCGGTGGCGAGTTGCTGGGCGCGTACTGCCTCTCCGAGCCGCAGGGCGGCTCCGACGCGGCGTCGCTGAGCACCCGGGCGGTCCGGGACGGGGACGCGTACCTGGTCTCCGGCACCAAGGCGTGGATCACCCACGCGCGGACCGCCGACTTCTTCAACGTCTTCTGCCGCACCGGCGGCCCCGGCCCGAAGGGGATCTCCTGCCTGCTCGCCGACGCGGGCACCCCCGGCATCGCCCCGCAGGCGGCCGAGCGGACGATGGGTCTGCGCTCCTCCCCGGTGGCGCAGATCGCCTTCGACGAGGCACGCGTGCCGGCCGACCGGTTGATCGGCGGCGAGGGCGTGGGCTTCACCATCGCCATGTCCGCGCTGGACTCCGGCCGGTTGGGCATCGCGGCGTGCGCGGTCGGGCTGGCCCAGGCGGCCTTGGACTACGCGGTCTCCTACGCCCGGGAGCGGCAGCAGTTCGGTCGGTCCATCATCGATTTCCAGGGCCTCGGCTTCCTCCTGGCCGACGCGGCCACCCAGATCTCCGCCGCCCGTGCGCTGACCCTCGCGGCGGCCCGGTTGCGGGACGCGGGTCGCCCGTACGCGATCGAGGCGGCCAAGGCGAAGCTCTTCGCCACCGACATGGCGATGCGGGTGACCACCGACGCGGTGCAGGTGCTCGGCGGCGCGGGCTACGTGGCCGATCACCCGGTGGAGCGGTACATGCGTGAGGCCAAGGTGTTGCAGATCGTGGAGGGCACCAACCAGATCCAGCGTCTGGTGATCTCCCGGGCGCTCGCCCAGGGCTGAGGACGGCGCGTGGTGGTGGGCTGCGGTGGTTCGCCGTGGCCCACCGCCCGCGTGGCCGCGTCGGGCGCTGCGTCGCAGTCGGGCGGTTTTCCCGGTAGGTTGCACGCCGTGGAGGAGATCGACCGCGCTATCGTCGCCGCGCTGACCGCCGACGGCCGTCTGTCGTACACCGACCTGGCCGAGAAGGTGGGCCTGTCGGTGTCCGCGGTGCACCAGCGGGTGCGCCGGCTGGAGCAGCGCGGGGTGATCAAGGGGTACGCCGCCCGGGTCTCGTTCGAGGCGCTGGACCTGCCGCTGACCGCGTTCGTGGCGATCCGCCCGTTCGACCCGTCGCAGCCGGACGACGCGCCGGAGCGGCTGTCCCACCTGCCCGAGATCGACTCCTGCTACTCGGTGGCGGGGGAGGACTTCTACATGCTGCTGGTGCGGGTGGCGAGTCCGGCCGACCTGGAGCGGGTGTTGCAGGAGATCCGCACCTCGGCGAACGTCACGACCCGCACCACTGTGGTGCTGTCCACCCCGTACGAGAACCGGCCGCCGAAGATCAGTGCCGCGGTGCCGAGTCGGTCGCGGTCCCGGGCGCCGGAGGAGCCGGCTGGTTCCACCGCAGGATGACCTGTCGGCCGTGCTCGTGACCGAGTGCGCTGACCGTGGCGGTCTCCAGGCGGAGCCGTCCGCCGGCGGACGGGGGCAGGCCGATCCAGCGGGCGCCGAGCACCCGCAGACTGTGTGCGTGACCGACGAGCGCGACGGTGCCGCGGTCGAGCAGCGGGGTGACGCGGGCCAGCACCCGGTCGAGCCGTTCGCCCACCTGCGCGGGTGACTCGCCGCCGGGGCAGCCGTCGGTCCAGATGTTCCAGTGCGGCTGGTCGGCGTGGATGTCGACGGTGGTGCGGCCCTCGTACTCGCCGTAGTTCCACTCGCTGAGGTCCTCGTCGACGGCGTCGACGGTGAGGCCGGCCAGCTGCGCGGTGCGCAGCGCCCGGGAGCGGGGGCTGGCCAGCACTGTCACGAAGCGCCGGCCGGCCAGGAACGCGGCGAGGGTGCGCGCCTGTCGCTCGCCGTCGGGGGTCAGCTCCAGGTCGGTGTACGAGGTGTGCCGCAGGCTGGCGCTCCACGTGGTTTCGCCGTGCCGGATCAGCAGGAGCTCTCCCATGCGGCCAGTTAACCACCGTGGCCGGTGCCGGCATGCGGCCCTCCCTCAACCTATCTTCCTAGGATGCCTTACCGGGTGTGCCGACCGGCACCGCCGGTTTCGGCACCGGGAGAGCGGGCAAGCGTGCGGGGACAATCGCCAGACCGAGGAGGCGCGATGAGCTTCACCGAGAAGGCAAAGAACAAGGTCGAGCAGATGGCGGGCGCCGCGCGGGAGCGCATGGGCGACATGACCGACAACGAGCGGATGCGTGGCGAGGGCGCCAGCCAGCAGAGCGACGCGCGCGCCAAGCAGGCCGGTCAGAACGTCAAGGACGCCGGTCGCAACGTGAAGGACTCCTTCAACAAGTGACCTGAGCGGTTCACGGGTCCCCGGGCGCATCGTCGCCCGGGGACCCGCTGTGTGCGGCGGCTAGTCTCGCCGGGTGACAGTGCTCCGTTCGCTGGTGTTGTTCGCGTTGGCCGCGCTGGCCGAGATCGGTGGCGCCTGGCTGATCTGGCAGGGCTGGCGGGAGCATCGTGGCCTGTGGTGGATCGCCGCCGGGGTGGTCGCGCTGGGCTGTTACGGGTTCGTGGCGACGTTCCAGCCGGATGCGAACTTCGGCCGGATCCTGGCCGCGTACGGTGGGGTGTTCGTGGCCGGTTCGTTGGCTTGGGCGATGGTGGTGGACGGCTTCCGCCCGGACCGGTGGGACCTGACCGGCGCGGCGTTCTGCCTGCTCGGCGTCGCGGTCATCATGTACGCGCCGCGCGGGGGTTCCGCCTGACCCGCGCAGTGGCTGCGGGCGGTCGGTGACCTCACGGGCGGGGCGGTGTTTCCCTGGCAAGCGATATACCTCAGAGTCATATTTATGCCTCTGAGGTATATCGCTAACCGGAACGGCACCGCTGGGGCGGGCCTGGACACGCGCCCACGAGCCCTCACGACAGCACGCGCGGGACAGTGAAACGCATTCGCGTCTGCGATGATCTCCGGCGTGATCCGCGCTGGGCTTCGCCCGTTTCTTGGCGTACTGGTTGTGGCGGCCATCCTCGGCAGTGCCGGGTGCGAAGCGTCCCGGGTGCCGCCCTCGGACCAGCCGGTCTTCGTCGGCTCGTCCGACTCGTCGAGCCCATCCACGCCTTCCGTCGCGCCGTCCGTCGGTGTGCCGTCGCCGCCGGCGGTTGCCTCGGTGCCGGGCACGACGCCGACTGGGACCAGGGCGCCGGTGGTGGACCACGGGCCGCGGACCGGTAACAAGGTCGCGTTGACCTTCGACGCGGACATGACCGACGGGATGCTGGCCAGCCTGCGTGCCGGTCGGGTGAAGTCGTACGCCAACCTGCGCATCCTCGACCTGCTGGAGCGCGACGAGGTCCCGGCCACGTTCTTCCTGACTGGCAAGTGGGTGCAGCGGTACCCGGACGTCACCCGGCGGATCGCCGACAATCCGCGATTCGAGTTGGCCAACCACACCTACGGGCACGCGGCGTTCACCGGCGACTGCTACGACCTGCCCTCGCAACCGGTGAACGAGTTGCGCGGCGACGTGGCGAAGACCTTCGAGGTGATCAAGCCGTACGGGGGTCGGCAGACCCGGTACTTCCGCTTTCCGGGGCTCTGCCACGACGCTGCGACGCTGGACGCTCTGGCACCGCTGGGCGTGACGGTCGTCGACGGGGATGTGGTCAGCGGTGATCCCTTCGCGACCGCGTGGAAGCCGCTGGTGCGGGCGGTGCTGGACCACGTTCGCCCGGGGTCTGTGGTGATCATGCATGTGACCGAGGCGAACGCCGCGATGACCGATGAGGCGTTGCCGCACATCCTGGCCGGGTTGCGTGAGCGAGGGCTGGTGCCGGCGCCGTTGTCAGAGGTGCTGGTCGGCGCCTGAGACGGCACGGTCCGCGTCGGTTCCGACGGCGCGCGTCCGGTGGGGTGTCACGGTTGGGGTCCCACCGGACATGGAGTGAATGTGAGCTCCGGGATGGAACAGGACGAGGACCGCTTCCGACGGGTGTACGCCGACGATTTCGAGTCGCTGCTGGCGTACGCATTGCGGCGTGTCGCACATCCGGAAGACGCGGCCGACGTGGTCGCGGAGACCTTCCTGGTGGCATGGCGTCGCCGGCAGGACATTCCGATCGCCGGTGCGACCCGGCTGTGGCTGTACGGGGTCGCCCGGCGTGTGCTGGCCAATCATCACCGTGGTGGCGTTCGCCGGCAGCGCCTCGGTGAGCGGTTACGCCAGCAGATTGCCGCGTCGGTGGCCGATCCGGGAAGCGAGGTACCGGAGCGCCTTGCCGTTCGGGCGGCGTTGGCGGGTCTGGCCGAGGTGGACCGGGAGGTGCTGATGCTCACCGTGTGGGAGGGGCTGCAACCGCATGAAGTCGCCTCAGTGCTGGGGGTCTCTGCTGCGGCGGTCCGGACGCGGCTGGCGCGGGCGCGGACGAGGTTGCGGGGGTTGGTAGGTGACGATCCGGGGCCGCCCGGACATGTACTCGACGTGCTGACCACATCCACCCGCAAGGAGGACTGATGACCACAGAGGAGCGTGTCGACCAGCTGGTTCGGGATTCCGACCCGGGTGGGCTCGGGATGATGGGGGACCTCGGCGGGGTGAAGCAGACCCTCCTGGAGGACATCATGTCCGAGTCGTTGGTCCGGCGTAGCGTCGGGATGCCGTCGCGGCGGTTGTGGGTGCGTCGCTTCGCGGGCGTCATGACGGCGGCGGCCGCCGTGCTCCTGAGCATCGTGCCGGCGTCCATGGTGTTGCGGGGGCAGGGCGAGGACGACGGGGTCTCTCCGATCGTCAGCGCGGGTGCGGGAGCCGGGGCCGTCTTTTCCCCGTTGGCGATGGAGGCGGCGGAGAGGAGCCCGCGGTTGCTGATCGATCAGGCCGGTTGGACGGTCGTGGCCCTGGCCGAGTTCTCCGAGAACTATGGCGTGGTCAGGTTTCGCCGGGGTGGGCGGGAACTGGAGATGAACTGGTATGCGGCGTACGTGTACACAGACCGGTATGCCGGTCAGCGCGATGCGGGGCCGGGGAAGTCGGTGCGGGTGGACGATTGGCCGGCTGATGCGTTCCAGAGCCTCAGCGGTGATTTCACTGTGCTGTTGCGGCCCCGCGACAACCTGGTCGTGGAGATGAAGACCTCCGAAAACTGGTCGCGCAAGGACCTGGACCGGGTTCTCGCGGACATCGTTCGGGTGGACGCGCGGACCTGGTTGGCCGTTCTTCCGGCGGAGATGGTCATGCCGGTGCGGGAGCGGGCGGCGAAGGTGCTCGCCGACGTGCCGCTGCCGCCGGGGTTCGATATGGCTGCGCTGGAGGAGATCGGGGTGAGCGACCCGTACCATTTCAACGTGGGGGTGACGTCCCGGGTGGGGTGCGGGTGGATCGCTGAGTGGCAGCGGGCGAGGTCGAGTGGGGACGAGGCCGGGGTGCGGCGGGCCGCCGACGCGTTGCGGAGCAGTCATGGGTGGCGGGTGCTGCGGGACATGGACAAGGCCGGCGACTGGCCGGAGGTGTTCTGGGAGTACGCCGACGAGATCGCGGCCGGGACGTTGCGGGCCAGCTATTCGCAGGGTCTGGGCTGCGCCTGACCACGGAGTGCGCGACACCCCCGGGGTGGTCTCCCCGGGGGTGTCGTCGTCGGTGGGTCAGTCGTCGCGGTGGTCGTTCCACCACTGCTGGCCGTCGGCGGGCAGGGTGTCGATCGGGTCGTAGTAGGCGTAGCGCTTGTTGAGCGCCTCCAGGTCGGCGGACTCGATGGAGGTGCGGTAGTTCTTCGTCCAGTAGGAGATGCCGCGTTCGCGGTCGTAGTCGGTGAGCATGTGCACCCAGCGCTTGCCGACGAAGGGGACGTCGCAGACGATCCGGGGGGTGGCGTAGCCGGGGAGGTAGCCCATGATGTCGTGCTGGAGCTGCTGGGCGTGCCAGACGGGGACCCGCCAGTGTTCGGCGTTGGGGATCATGTCGCACATGTAGAAGTAGTACGGCAGGATCCCGGCTTCGCCCTGGAGCGCGAAGCAGAGGTCGAGCAGCTCGGGGGTGGTGGCGTTGACGCCGCGCATGAGCACGCCCTGGTTGCGGACGTCGCGGACGCCGACGTCGAGGGCGGTCTGGGCGGCCTTGGCGACCAGTGGGGTGAGCGACTGGGCGTGGTTGACGTGGGTGTGGATGGCGAGGTTGACGCCTCGGCGGGCGGCGGTGCGGGCGACGCGTTCGAGGCCCTGGACGACGTCGGGCTGGAGCCAGTGCTGGGGGAGGCCCATGAGGGCCTTGGTGGCGAGCCGGATGTCGCGGACCGTCTCCAGTTCCAGCAGTCGCATGAGGTAGGACTCGAGGTTGCGCCAGGGGACGTTGGCGACGTCTCCGCCGGAGACGACGACGTCGCGGACGCCGGGGTGGGCCTTGAGGTATGCGATGTGGGCGTCGTAGCGGTCGACGGGTTTGAGGGTGAGCTTGAGTTTGTCGACGGCGGGGGTGGAGTTGCCGACGAGGTCCATCCGGGTGCAGTGCCCGCAGTACTGGGGGCAGGTGGAGAGCAGCTCGGCGAGGACCTTGGTGGGGTAGCGGTGGGTGAGGCCTTCGGCGACCCACATGTCGTGCTCGTGCAGGCTGTCGCGGCTGGCGTAGGGGTGTGACGGCCAGTCGGTGCGGCGGTCGGAGGCGACCGGGATCATGTAGCGGCGGATGGGGTCGGCGAGCAGCGCCTCGGTGGTGAGGGGCGCGAACGGCACCATCGTGTTGATCATTTGTGGTGGCACCAGCATCGACATGGTGGCCAGGGCCAACTGGTCGGCCTCGAGGTCGGTGTAGAAGGTGTCGTCGATGAGGTCGCCGAAGACGGCGCGGAGCTGCTTGATGTTCTTGACGCAGTTGACGCGCTGCCACTGGGCGGATTCCCACTGGTCGCGGGTGACGTGGCGCCAGCCGGGGAACCGGGTCCAGTCGGGTTCGACCAGGGGGCGGCGGTGGTATTCGTATGGCTGCCCGGCGGTCGGTACGGCGACCGGGGCGTGACGGGGTTGAGGGATGGTCTCAACCGGTTGGGTCTGGGTCACGGCCCCTCCTCGGTGTTGCGGCTGATCATCGAAGCCCGAAGGCTACTGGAAAATATTCGGTACAGAAACTAGTCTGCCGTAAGTTTTCCCGTTACGCGAGCCTTGACCGGGGCTTCGAGCGGCTGGGCAAGGGGAGGTCGGCGTGACGTCACCGGTGGGACTGCACCGCGTCGTGCAACCGGCGGGGGTGCTGCCGCAGGCGGCCTGGCGCTTGGACGCGTCGGCGGCGATCGCGCCGAACGAGGTGCGGATCCGGGTGCAGCGGCTGAACCTGGACGCGGCGAGCTTCCGGCAGTTGTCGGAGAAGCACGGCGGCAACGGCGACGCGGTCCGCGCCGAGGTGCTGGAGATCATCTCCACCCGGGGGAAGATGCAGAACCCGGTGACCGGTTCCGGCGGAATGTTGATCGGCACGGTCGAGGAGGCCGGTCGGCGTTCCCCGCTCGGGCTGAAGGTGGGGGAGCGGGTCGCGACGTTGGTGTCGTTGACGCTGACCCCGCTGGTGGTGACCGACGGGCTGGCGCGGTGGGACGGGCGCAGCGAGCAGGTGCCCTGTGACGGGTGGGCGATCCTGTTCGCCCGTTCCATCGCCGCGGTGCTGCCCGACGACGAGGACCCGCAGTTGTCCCTGGCGGTGCTGGACGTGTGCGGGGCGCCCGCGCTGACCGCGCGGGTGGTGTCGCGCTACGTGGAGGACCGTCGTCGCGTCGGTGACCCGACGCCGGTGCGCGTCGCGGTGATCGGCGGGGCGGGCAAGAGCGGGTCGCTGTCCCTCGCCGCGGCGCGGCGGGTGGGCGCTGCGCGTACCGTCGGGGTGGTGCCGGTGGCGGCCGAGCGCGACGCGCTGACGGCCGCCGGCCTGGCCTCGGTGGTGGCGTTGGCCGACGCGCGGGACCCGGTGGGGTTGTCGACGGCGGTGACGACCGCCCTGGGGGCGCCGGCGGACGTCACAGTGGTGTGCGTGGACGTGCCGGGGTGTGAGCACGGCGCGGTGCTGGCCACCGCGGACGGCGGCACGGTGATCTTCTTCTCGATGGCGACGAGTTTCTCCGCAGCGGCGTTGGGCGCGGAGGGGCTGGCGGCGGACGTGACGATGCTGGTGGGCAACGGGTACGTGCCGGGGCACGCGGAGCTGGCGTTGGGGCTGTTGCGGGCCGAGCCGGGGGTGCGTCAGCTGTTCACGGCGCGGGTCGCGGCAGACTGAGGTCATGACGAACCCCTCGACGTTGTACCGCGGCGGCGTGCTGCACTGCCCCGCCGACCCGAGCGCCACCGCGCTGCTGGTGTCCGGTGGGCGGATTGCCTGGTTGGGGACCGACGGTGACGCGCCGCCGGCCGACCGGGTGGTGGACCTGGATGGGGCGTTGGTGACGCCGGCGTTCGTCGACGCGCACGTGCACGCCACCGACACGGGGTTGGCGTTGTCGGGGCTGGAGTTGTCCGGGGTGCGCTCGGCGGCGCAGTTGCTCGACGCGGTGGCCGGGTTCGCGGCGGGCCTGCCGGCGGACGCGGTGCTGCTGGGCCACGGCTGGGACGAGTCGGGTTGGTCGGATGCGACGTTGCCGGACGCGGCGGCGTTGGATCGGGCGGCCGGGGGTCGGCGGGTGTACCTGTCGCAGGCGTCGATCCACTCGGCGTTGGTGTCGTCGGCGTTGCTGGCGGCGTGCCCCGAGGCGGCCGACGCGGCGGGGTACGACGCGTCGGGGTGGTTGCGGCGCGACGCGCACCACGTGGTGCGGGCGGCGGCGCAGGCGTCGGTGAGCCGGGCGCAGCGGGTCGCCGCGCAGCGGGTCGCCCTCGCGCACGCGGCGTCGTTGGGGATCGCGGCGGTGCACGAGTGCGGCGGTCCGGACATCTCCGACGAGGAGGACTTCACCGGGCTGCTGGGCATCTCCGGTGCGGGGTTGCCGGAGGTGTACGGGTACTGGGGTGAGCTGGGTGGCGCCGCCCGTGCCCGGGAGTTGGGTGCGGTGGGCGCCGGAGGTGACCTGTTCGCCGACGGGGCGTTGGGTTCGCGTACGGCGCACGTGTCGCAGCCGTACGGCGACGGTGACGACTGCGGGCACGGGTACCTGACGGCCGAGCAGGTGCGTGATCACTTGCTGGACTGCGCGGCGCACGGCCTGCAGGGCGGTTTCCACGCGATCGGTGACGCGGCGATCGGCACCGTCCTGGACGGTTTCGCGGCGGCGGCGGAGTCGCTGGGTGTGGAGCGCCTGCGGGCGGCCCGGCACCGCATCGAGCACGCGGAGATCATGAACAAGCGGTTGATCGCGCGGTTCGTGGAGTACGGGGTCGTGGCGAGCATGCAGCCGGCGTTCGACCGGCTGTGGGGTGGCGCGGGCCGGATGTACGAGGCGCGGCTGGGGTTGGACCGGTCGTTGGAGTCCAACCCGATGGGTGCGATGCACTCGGTGGGTGTGGCGATGGCGTTCGGGTCGGACTCGCCGGTGACGCCGCTGGACCCGTGGGGTTCGGTGCGGGCGGCGGTGTCACACCACAACCCGGCGCAGCGGATGAGTGTGCGGTCGGCGTTCGCCGCGCACACCCGTGGTGGGTGGCGGGCGGTGCACCTGGACGTCGAGGGGGTCCTCGCGTTGGGTGCGCCGGCGACGTTCACGGTGTGGTCGACGCCCGCGGGGGTGGAGCGGGGCCTGCCGGTGCTGCTCGCCGAGGACCCGGAGGAGCGGGGTCCGGACGACCCGACGCCGTTGCCGGTGTGCCGGCGGCTGGTGCTGCGCGGTGAGGTCATCTATGAGGAAGGGTCATCATGACCGGGAAGCTTGATCTTGATCCGGTGCTGGTGGCGCGGGCGCGGGAGTTGGCGCGCCGGGCCGGGCAGCCGGTGGTGGACCTTGCCCGCAGCCACACCACGGTGTCGGTGGAGCGGGCGGTGCTGCGGCTGGCCGGGGTGAGCGGCGCCGACCCGGACGGCATTCCGTGGGTGAACCGGCTCGTCGACGCCGTCGTCGCGGACGTCGGGTTGGGTCACGGGGTGGCGGTGCCGGTGTTCGACGCCCTGGCCCGCGAGGGCATCACCGATGTGACGTTGCTGGCGCAGAAGGCCGCGGCCGGGTCGGTGCGCTTCGCGCTGCCCACCGGGCGGGCCGCGACGACGGCACGGTCGGCGGCGCGCAGGTCCGTCGGGGCGGGTATCCGGCGCATCGACCGGCGACGCGCCGAGCGGGACCGCCTCATCAAGCGGCACGGGGACCCGAAGCAGCGGCCGTGGATCTACCTGATCGTGGCGACCGGCGACATCTACGAGGACATCCCGCAGGCCCAGGCTGCCGCCCGGGCGGGCGCGGACGTGATCGCGGTGATCCGCTCCACCGGGCAGTCGCTGCTGGACTACGTGCCCGAGGGCGCGACCCGGGAGGGTTTCGCCGGCACGTACGCCACGCAGGAGAACTTCCGGCTGATGCGCGCGGCGTTGGACGAGTCGTCGAAGGAGTTGGGCCGCTACGTGCGGTTGACCAACTACGCGTCCGGGTTGTGCATGCCGGAGATGGCGACCCTGGCGGGCCTGGAACGGCTCGACATGATGCTCAACGACTCGATGTACGGGATCCTGTTCCGCGACATCAACCCGGTGCGCACGTTCGTCGACCAGCGGTTCTCCCGGCAGGTGCACGCCCGCGCCGGGATCATCATCAACACCGGTGAGGACAACTACCTGACCACCGCGGACGCCGTTGACGAGGCGCACACGGTGACGGTGTCGCAGCTGCTCAACGAGTTCTTCGCGCACGAGGCGGGGTTGGCGGACTGGCAGTTGGGGCTGGGCCACGCGTTCGAGATCAACCCGGAGGTCCCGGAGTCGTTCCGCCTGGAGTTGGCGCACGCCCTGCTGGCCCGGGAGTTGTTCCCCGAGGCGCCGCTGAAGTGGATGCCGCCGACGAAGCACATGACCGGTGACGTGTTCCGGGGCAACCTGCTCGACGGGTTCTTCAACCTGGCGGGCGCGCTGACCGGTCAGGGCATCCTGCTGGTGGGGATGATGACCGAGGCGGTGGTGACGCCGTGGTTGTCCGACCGGGACATCGCGTTGCAGAACGTGCGGTACGTGTTGGGCGCGGCCGGTGGGCTGCACGAGGATTTCGTGCCGGCGCCCGGCGGGTTCATCCGCCGCCGCGCCAACCAGGTCCTCGGTGAGGCCCTGGACCTGCTGGAGCGCATCGGGGAGCAGACGCTGCTCACGGCCATCGCCGAGGGCACCTTCGGGATCATGAAGCGGCCCGCGGACCGGGGCAAGGGCCTCGCCGGGGTCGCCGCGCACGAGGCGGACTACTGCAACCCGGCCACCGACATCCTGGAAGGGGACGCGGCATGAGCGCCGCCGACGCCGCGAAGAAGATCGTGCGGCCGTACGGGGACACCACCGGCGACGGGATGGTGCAGGTGTCGTTCACCCTGCCGGTGAGCCACGACAAGCGGGCCGAGGGCGCGGCGGTGCAGTTGGCCAACCGGATGGGCATCGACCCGGCGATGGTCGTGCACGCCAAACCGATGGGCGACGAGTTCACGTTCTTCGTGGTCTACGGGCGGGTCAACCACCTGGTCGACCTCAACGCGGTGCAGGTCGTGGAACGCGACTTCGCGCTGCTGTCGGCGAAGGACGTCAACACGGTGATCAAGCAACGGTTGCGGCGCAAGCTGTCCGTGGTCGGGGCGTGCATCGGCACCGACGCGCACACCGTGGGCATCGACGCGATCCTCAACGTCAAGGGCATCGCGGGGGAGAAGGGCCTGGAGTACTACCGGGAGTTGAAGGTCACCAACATGGGCGCGCAGGTCAGCGTGCCGGAGCTGGTGGAGACCGCCCGGGCGGAGAAGGCCGACGCGGTCCTCGTGTCGCAGGTGGTCACCCAACGCGACGCGCACCTGCACAACACCCGGGAGATGTCCGCCGCGTTCCGGGAGGCGATGCCCGCCGGGCGGCGGCCGCTGCTGATCGTCGGCGGCCCCCGCTTCGACGAGACGATGACCGACGAGTTGGGCGTGGACCGCATCTTCGGTCGCGGCACCACTCCCGGCGAGGTGGCCAGCTACCTCGTGCACGCCCTGATCACGCAACGGAAGGCGATGGCATGACCGACGCAAGGCTCGGGTTGACCGTGACGCACCGGCGGTACGTGCCGTACTCGCACGCCCACTACGCCGGCAACCTCGTCGACGGGGCGTACGCCCTCGCGCTGTTCGGCGACGTCGCCACGGAGGTGTGCATCCGCACCGACGGCGACGAGGGTCTGTTCGCCGGGTACACCGACGTGCGTTTCACCGCTCCCATCCGCGCCGGTGACGTGGTCGAGGTGACCGCCCAGGTGTCGCGGGTGGGCACCCGCAGCCGCACCCTGGAGCTGTCCTGCGCGGTGGTGTGCCGGGGCCGCCCGGAGCGCTCCGAGTCCGCCGCCGAGGTCCTCGACCCGCCGATCGTGGCGGTCACCGCGACCGGCACCGTGGTCGTTCCCGCCGCCTCGTGACCCTGGCGGTCTGCGCGGACGTCGGGTCCACGTACACCAAGGTGGCCGTGGTGGACCTGGCCGCCGGTGTGCTGGTGGGAGCGGCGGCGGCGCCGACCACCGTGGGCACCGACGTGTTGCACGGCCTGGACGCCGCGGTCGCGGCGGCCACCGACGGGCTCGGGGTCCGCGACGTGCCGTGGTACGTCTGCTCGTCGGCCGGTGGTGGGTTGCGGCTGGCCGTGATCGGCTACGAGCCGCTGGTCACCGCGCAGGCGGGCCGGCGGGTCGGGTTGTCCGCCGGTGCGCACGTGGTGCACGTGGCCGCCGGTCGGCTGGGCGCGGCGGACCTGGCGGCATTGCGGGCGGCCCGACCGGACGTGGTGCTGCTGGTCGGTGGCACCGACGGCGGTGACGCCGAGACGATCACCCACAACGCGACCCGCCTGGCCCGTGCCCGGTGGCGGGTGCCAGTGGTGTACGCGGGCAACGCCGACGTCCGCGCGGAGCTGACCGGGCTGCTGGAGGCCGCCGGGGTGCCCGTGACGGGCGCGGAGAACGTCCTGCCGCGCATCGGGGTCCTCGCCCCGGCGTCGGCGCGGGCGGCGATCCGCGCGGTGTTCCTGCGCCACGTCATCGGGGGCAAACGACTGTCGAGGGGCACCCGGTTCGCGCGGCTGGTACGCGCGGCCACCCCCGACGCGGTCCTCACCGGTGTGGAGGTGCTCGCCGACACCATCGGCGGTGACCTCGCCGTCGTCGACGTGGGTGGGGCCACCACCGACGTGTACTCGGTGCTCACCCCCGACGAGCGGGCCACCGGCCCGGCACGGGAGGTCGCTGGCAGCCTCTGGCGGGCCCGCACCGTGGAGGGAGACCTGGGCATGCGGTGGAGCGCCCCCGGGGTGCTGCGCGCCGCCGTCGAGGAGCGGCTGCTCACCCCGGACGAGTCCGAGGAGCTGACGGACGCGGCGGCACGCCGGGCGGCCGACCCGGCGTTCCTCGCCGTCGACGACGTCGAGCGGTCCGTGGACCGGCGGATCGCCACCCTCGCGGCGACCGTGGCGTTGCGGCGGCACGCGCGGGGCGCCGCCACCGGCGAGCGGGCCGGGCGGGACCTGCGCGACGTGCGGTTGATGGTGGGTTCCGGTGGGGTGCTGCGGCACGCGCCGGCGCAGGCGTCCGCGCAGGTGCTGGCGGCCGTCCTGGCCGACCACGCCGGCGGGTGGGCGTTGCCGCGGGCCGCCTCCGCCGTGGTCGACGCCGACTACGTGCTGGCCGCCGGAGGGCTGCTCGCCGAGGAACACCGGGCCGCGGCGGGGGCGCTGCTGCGTCACCATCTGCGGACGCATTGAGACTCGCCGACCCGACACGCCGTGGCGCAACACACGACAGGCCGGGGGTGGGTTGACAAGCGACGGGGGTCGGCACGTACCGTCTTTGAGTCCTACCACGGGAAGCGGCTGTTGTTCGCTTCGTCCCTTCGTCCGCTGGCCGAGCGACATTTTTGAGCGTCATCGTCGCGGCGGCCAGGTCCAGCGGGCGGGGGTCGGCGGGGCGGCGCGAACCGGCCGCGGTTACCGGTGTACGGGCAGGGTGAGGTGCACGGCCAGTAGACAACGGCCCGGCGGGGGCAGCCAGTCCGCGTCCGGTCGGTCCGAAGGTCGTCGTACCCCATCCTCGCCACACCGGCCGGGAAGGGCCTGGGAGCATCGGGGCGCGGCGTGAGCCGCGCCCCGATTTCATGTCCGTCGGGCGGTTCGTGCCCGGCGGCCCGATGCGGCTGCTCCGGCCGCCGGCCAGGTAGCCTTCGCCCCGTGATCGAGGTGAAGCGGTGACGATTCTGGACCGGGACGAAACCCACAGCCCGGCGGCGCCGAGTCAGCCGGTCGTGACCGGTCGGCCGCTGCCGCTGCGGTTCGCCGTGCCCCTGGCCGTGGCCGCCGGCCTGGCCCTGCTGGTGGCGTTCCCCCCGTACGGGGTGTGGCCGCTGGCCCCGGTCGGGGTGGCGTTGCTGGCCGCCGCCGTGCACCGGCGGCGGTTGCGCGCAGGCGCCGGCCTGGGCTTCCTCACCGGCGTGGCGCTCTTCGCCCCACTGCTGGCCTGGACGAACCTGCACACCGGTTCACTGCCGTGGGTGCTGCTGTCGCTGCTGCAGGCCGGCTACCTGGCGCTGCTGGGCGCGGCCACCGCCTGGGTGTCGCCGCTGGCCGACCGCGTCCGCTGGACGTGGCCGGTGCTGACCGGGCTGCTGTGGGTGGGGCAGGAGGCGCTGCGGGACCGCACCCCGTTCGGGGGGTTCCCGTGGGGGCGCTTGGCGTTCAGCCAGGACACCTCACCGCTGCTGCGCCTGGCCGCCTTGGGCGGCGCGCCGCTGGTGACCTTCGCGGTGGCGCTCGTCGGCGGGTTGCTGGTCACCGCCGCCTGGCGTGGCTGGGCCGCCGCCCGCACATCGCCCGCTGAGGGCTCCCAGGACGCCGACGGCGCGCAGGGGGTCACCTCGGCACGTCGGTGGGCGCCCGTGGCCGTACCGGCCGCCGTGGCGGTCGCGCTGACCGCCGGGGGCCTGCTGGTGCCGGTCGCCACCGCCGGGTCGGGCGCCACCACCACCGTGGCCATCGTGCAGGGCAACGTGCCGCGCCTGGGTCTGGACTTCAACGCCCAACGGCAGGCGGTGCTCAACAACCACGTCGACGCCACCATCGAGCTGGCCGGTCGGGTCGCCGCCGGGCAGGAGCGGCAACCCGACCTGGTGGTGTGGCCGGAGAACTCCAGCGACATCGACCCGCTGCGCAACCCCACCGCCGGTGCGCGGATCTCCCAGGCCGCCGACACCATCGGCGCGCCGATCCTCGTCGGGGCGGTGCTGCTGGGCCCCGGCGTCGGGCAGGTCCGCAACGCGGGCATCCTGTGGCGCCCCGGCACCGGCGCGGACCTGGACCAGCTGTACACCAAGCGGCACCCCGTGCCGTTCGCCGAGTACGTGCCGCTGCGCGACGTGGCCCGGATGGTCAGCAAGCAGGTCGACCTGATCCGCAGCGACTTCGTGCCCGGAAGCACCCCGGGCGTGGTACGCGCCGGCCCGGCCGTGCTCGGTGACGTGATCTGCTTCGAGGTCGCCTACGACGAGGTGGTCCGCGACACCGTCACCGGTGGCGCGCAGCTGCTGGTGGTGCAGACCAACAACGCCACGTTCGACGTGGCTGAGGCCCGCCAGCAGATGGCCATGGTGCGGCTGAGGGCGGTGGAACACGGCCGGCCGGCGTTGATGGCCTCCACGGTCGGCGTGTCCGGGTTCGTCGCACCCGACGGGCGGGTAAGCGATGCCACCGGGTTCAACACCCGGGAGGTCGTGGTGCGGCAGGTGCGGCTCGACGACGGTCGTACCCTCGCCACCCGCCTCGGCTGGTGGCCGGAGGTGGCGCTCGCCGCGTTGGCCGCGGCGGCCCTCATCGGCGCGGCGGTGCTGCGCCGCCGGCAGCGGGTCATGTCCGGATAGCAACAGCCGGTACGCCGGCGGGAGCGGAGGAACCGTGATCCAGGCGACCGATACGATCCGACGCCCGGACGAGGTGCCCGGTGTGGGCCGGGTGCTGGTGGTGATCCCCACCTACAACGAGGCCGACAACATCGCCGCGATCGTGGGCCGGGTCCGACGCGCCGCCCCGGCGGTGCAAATCCTCATCGCCGACGACAACAGCCCCGACGGCACCGGCGCGATCGCCGACGCCCTCGCCGACGGCGACGCGCACGTGCAGGTGCTGCACCGCCACGGCAAGCAGGGCCTCGGCGCGGCGTACCTGGCCGGGTTCGGTTGGGCGCGGGAGCGCGGCTACCAGGCGGTCGTGGAGATGGACGCCGACGGCTCGCACGCCCCGGAGGACCTGCCGGCGCTGCTGGACGCCGCCCGCGACGCCGACGTGGTGATCGGGTCGCGGTGGACCAGCGGCGCGCGGGTGCTCAACTGGCCGCTGCGGCGGCTGCTGCTGTCGCGCTGCGGCAACCTGTACGCGCGCCTCGCGCTGGGCATGCCCGTCTCGGACGCCACCGGCGGCTACCGGGTGTACCGGATCAGCGCGTTGGACGCCATCGACCTGGAGTCGGTGACCTCCCAGGGCTACTCGTTCCAGGTGGAGCTGTCCCGGCTGGCGCACCAGGCCGGGGTGCGGATCGTGGAGGTGCCGATCACCTTCGCCGAACGGGAACACGGCGACAGCAAGATGAGCCCGAAGATCGTGGCCGAGGCGCTGTGGCGGATCACCGCCTGGGGCGTGCGCGACCGCCGCCAGGCGGTACGCCGAGGTCTGCACGGCACCGCCACCGGTCAGGCGCGGTGGCCGTGAGCGCGGCCGTGTCATGCTGGATGAGCGGGACACGTCCGTGGTGCCCGCGGGAATGGCGATGAGGTGAGATGCGCCGAGGACTGAGGTTCGTGCCGTTGGCCCTGTTGCTGGCGGTGGTGCTGGAGCTGGCGGTGTTCGTCGGTGTGGGGCGGGCGCTGGGGTTCGGCGTGGCCGTGCTGCTGGTGTTCGCCGCGTCCCTGCTGGGGCTGGTGCTGCTGCGCCGCGAGGGAATGCGCGCCTGGCGTGGCTTCCGCTCCGCCGCGGCGGCCGGACAGCCACCGGGTGGGCAGGTGACCGACGGGCTCGTCGGGTTGGCCGGCGCGTTGCTGCTGGCGGTGCCCGGCCTGGTCAGCGGCCTGGTCGGGTTGCTGCTGCTGGTGCCGCCGGTGCGTCGACTGGCCCGCGCCGGGGTGCGCCGTGCCACCGAGCGGCGGGTGTCGTCGATGGTCGCCGGTGACCTGTTCGGCCCGCGTACGGTGCGGGTGCGTCAGGGTGCGCCGCAACCGACCCCGCAACCGACCCCGCAACCGACCCCGCAGCCGGAGCAACCGGTCGTGGTCGACGGCGGGCGGGCCATCGAGGGAGAGATCGTCGAGCCCGGTCGCCACTGAGACCACCTGTGCAGACACGACGGCGCCCCCGGGACAACCCGGGGGCGCCGTCGTTGTTCGTCGTGCGGCTCAGGCGCGGCCGCGGCGGGTCCGAACCTCCTGCAGGCGCTCCTCGAGGATGTCCTCCAGCTCGGCGATCGAACGCCGCTCCAGAAGCATGTCCCAGTGGGTACGCGGGGGCTTGGCCTTCTTCTGCTCCGGCTCGTTGCCGTCGACGAGTCGGGCGACGCTGCCGTCGAACTTGCACTCCCAGGTCATCGGGACCTCGGCGTCGACGGCGAACGGCACCTCGAACTGGTGGCCCTTGGCGCACAGGTACTCGCGGGTCTGACGCGGCGCGAGCTCCGTGTTGCGGTCGGATTCGTAGCTCACCGCGCCAAGGCGGCTTCCGCGCAGCATACGCTCGCCCATGATCGACTTCCCCTCGTTCGTGGTGCTGGTCTTCTGGGTGTAACGGTGTGTGCCCGTCGAGCCATTCCCGCCCGAGGGCGTGAGGCGTCCACGTGTGGGCCGGGACCAAGGGTAGCCGGCCCGGACGATCACCCGGTGAGGTGATCACCAGGCGGGTCGCAACGGGCTGTGTGTCCGCTGCCACCGGGGATGTTAACCGCCGAAGCGTAGCGAAGGTTGCGCGACGATCATCGGGTGGCGTCGTCCGGAGTGGCAGCGCCGAGGCGCGCCAGCGCCAACGCCAGGTCGCTGACCTGGTCGCCGAGCTGCGCCACCCGCCGCTGGGCCAGGTCCCGGTCGGTCTCGGCGGCGTCGAGTCGTACCGTCAGGGCGGTGAGGCGGCCCTCGGCGGTCGCCGCGGCCTGCCGGGCCGCGGTCAGCTCGGCGGTCAGCGTGTCCCGCTGGGAGGCGGTGGCGGCCAGCTCCGCGCGCAATCGCGCCGCTAGTTCCGCGGCCTCCTGCCGGGCGTCGTCGGCCTGCGCGGCCGCGACCTGCGCGCGGTCGCGGGCCCGGTCGGCCTGCTCCCGGGCGCGGGCGGCGTCGGCGGCCTCGGCGCGGGTCCGCGCGGCGTCGGCGCGGGCCTGCTCGATCTGGCGCCGCACGTCCTGCACCTCGGCCTGCCACCGCCCGGCCCGCTCGGTGGCCTCGGCGGCGGCCCGGGTGGCCCGCTCGGCGTCGGCGCGCACCGCGTCGCGTTCCACGCTCAGGTCGGCCACCCGCTGCCGCTCGGCGTCGCGCTGCGCCCGCAGGTCGCGCACCTCGGCGCGGGCCTGGTCCCGGTCGCGTTCAGCCTGGGCGCGCAACGCCTCGGCGGCGCTGACGTCGTGGCGCGCCTGATCGCGGGCGGCCTCGGCGCGCTGTGCCCGCTCGTCGGCGGCCGTGGCCTGCCGGTGCGCCTGCTCGGCGCGCTGGCGGGCGTCGTCGGCCTCGGCGAGAGCCGCCCGGGCCTGCTCGCGGGCGCGCGCCGCGTCGGCCGCCGCGTTCTCGGCGTCGTCGCGGGCCTCGTCGCGTTCGGTCTGCGCCGCCGCGACCTCGGTGGCGGCCTCCGCGCGAACCTGGGCGACCTGCCGCTGCACACCCACCGGGGACAACTCGGCGTGCAGCGACTCGGTCAACGTCTCGACGATCTGATCGAGGCGGTCCACCGCCTCCCAGGTGCGGGCCACCTGCCCGGGCAGGCCGGGGGCGTTGCGGTGCCGCATCCGGCTGTTGCGCGAGGCGCGCTGGCAGGCCCCGTCGTTGTCCCGGCAGTAGCGAAACGGCCGGCCCGCGCCGACACGCTGCGGCACCGGCGCTCCACAGTGGGCGCACGGGCGGGTTTCGGTGGTGGTGGGCTGGGCGTCCATCGAGGGCGAAGTCTAGTGCTGGTCGTTCACGTCGTCGTCCGGGCGGTCGCGTCCAGGGTGTAGCGGCGTTGCAGCAGCAGGGCCGCGAGCATCGCCACCGCCGGCAGCAACCCGAAGCCGTAGCGGACCGCCGCGAGCGCCGCGTCCGGCTGCACCGGCGACTCACCGGCCGTGGAGGCCACGAAACCACCAACGGCCAGGCACAGGGCATAGGCGTACGGGCCGAGGGCGGCACCGGTGGCCTCGGTGGCCGTCCACACCCCGGTGTAGGTGCCGGCACCGGTGGCGGTCCCGTCCTTGGTGGTGGCGGCGCGGATCACGTCGGGCAGCATCGAGAACGGCAGCAGCTGCATGCCGGCGAACGCCACCCCGAGCACCGCCACCGCGCCGATCAGCACCGGCAGCCCGGCCGGTCGACCCACCGCCAGCACCAGCGACCCGACGGCGAACGCGCCCTGCGCGCCGAGCAGCGCCCGCTGCTTGCCGACGCGGCGGGCCACCACCAGCCACACCGGGGTGACCAGCAGCGCCGGCGCGACGAACGCGGCCACCAGGACCGTGGTCAGGCCCGGGGCCCGCAGCTCGTACTCGGCGTAGTAGGGAACGCCGGCGAGCACCAGGTGGGTGGTGGTGGACATCGCCAGGTACGCGGCGACGAGCCAACGGAACTGCCGGTCGCGCAGCGCGATGCGCAACGCCGACCACCCGCCGTGCCCGGCCGGGGTCGGATCCACCGCCGAGCCGCGCAACCGGGCGATGCCGACGACACCGACCAGCATGGCCACCAGCATCCCGACGGCGAGGACCACTCCCATCCGCTGGTAGCCGTCGCGGGTCGCGGCGTCGCCGCCGGTGAGCAGCGGGGCCAGCAGGCCGGAGACCAGGATGCCCAGGGTCAGCACGACCATCCGGAACGCCATCAGCCGGGTGCGTTCGTGGTAGCCGATCCGCAGGTCGGCCGGGGTGGCCAGGTAGGGGACCTGGTATGCGGCGAAGAGCAGATTGCCGGCGATGAAGAACACCGCCACCCACGCGGCCGCCGGCGCGCCGGTCAGGCCGCCGGGCACCGCGAAGAGCGCCGCGAACGCGAGCGGCAGCGCGCAGCCGACCAGCAGCAGGCGACGCCGGTCACCGCGTCGGGTCTGCTCGACGTCGGCGCGATGCCCCACCCACGGGTGCAGCAGCACGTCGGCGATCTTCGGCAGCAGCAGCGCGAGACCGGCCAGCCACGGCCCGACGGCCAGCACGTCGGTGAGGAAGTAGAGCAGCAGCAGGCCGGGCACTGTCACCCAGACACCCATGCCGAGCGACCCGGCCGCGAAGCCCGCCAGGGGGCCGCGGGGCAGTGCCGCGTCGGTGGCGGCCACGGGCCGCCGGTCGAGCCCGGTCATCGCCGCATCCTCTCCGCAATCCAACAGTTGCTGGATTCTAGGGGCAGAATGGCGGCCATGACCATGCCCCGACGCCGTCCGGGTCGCCCGCGACGCGACGAGACCCGGCCGACCCGCGAGGTGGTGCTCACCGCCGCGACAGCGCTGTTCGCCGAGCGCGGCTTCGACGCCGTCGGGCTGCGGGAGGTCGCCGCAGCCGCCGGGGTCGACGTCGCCACGGTCGCGCACCACACGGGTACGAAGGCAGCGCTCTACGACGCCTGCTTCGCCCGGGTCTTCGCCGCCGAGCGGGAGGTGCTGACCGAGGCCGCCGAGCAGGCCCGCGCCGCCCTCGATGGTGGGCCGGACGCGGCGCGGCGGGCGCTGCACCAGTTGGTCGACGTCTTCGTCGACTTCCTGGAGGACCGCCCCGAGACCACCGCGCTGTGGCTGCGTCGCTGGTTGGAACCGCAGCGGCACGCCGAGCTCGACCAGCGCTACGCCGAACCGTTGTACCGGCTGGTGGCGGAGCTGCTCGCCGCCGCCGCGGCGGCCGGCGCGCTGGCCGAACCCACCCCGCACATCACCGTCCGGAGCCTGGTGTGGGCGACGCACGGGCACGTGGTGGCGCTGGCCGCAGGTGCGCCGGGCGCTCGGGAGCGGCGCGAGTTCCGGGCGTTCGTGCATCGTCTGCTCGACGGGCTCTACGGGCCGTCGACGACTTGACGGGCCGCCGCCCGCCGACGATTATCCATCGGACGTTGGATTAAAGGGGGCGGCGATGGGCGTACCACCCAGGGTGGCGGTGATCGGCGCCGGCGCTGCCGGGCTCGCCGCGGTCAAGGCGCTGCGCGACGCCGGTGTCCCGGTGGTGTGCTTCGAGAGCACCGACCAGGTCGGCGGCCTCTGGGTGTACGGGGCACCCGACTCGCCCGCGTACCGGACGCTGCACCTGAACACCAGCAGGGGCCGCACCCAGTTCGCCGACCACCCGATGCCCACAGACTGGCCCGACTATCCCGACCACCGCCGGGTCGCCGGCTACCTCGCCGACTACGCCGACCGTTTCGGGCTGGGCGAGGACATCCGGCTGCGCCACACCGTCGAACAGGTCACCCGGGACTCGGCAGGCACCTGGACGGTGACCGCCCGCGGGCCGGACGGGCCGGTCGAGGTCACCGTCGACGCCGTGGTCGTCGCCAACGGTCACAACCGGGTGCCCCGGCTGCCCGACCCCGCGTACCCCGGCACCTGCACGGCCGAGCAGATCCACAGCCACGACTACCGGGGTCCGGAGCAGTTGGTCGGCAGACGGGTCCTCGTCGTCGGCGGCGGCAACTCCGCGATGGACATCGCCGTGGACGCCTCGTACGCCGCCACCCGCACCCTGCTGTCATTGCGCCGGGGTGTCTGGGTGGTGCCGAAGTACCTGCTGGGTCGCCCCTCGGACACCCTTAACGGCGCGCTGGCCCGCCGGTTGCCGTGGCGGCTGCGTCAGCGCATCAGCCAGACGATGCTCACCGCCACCGTCGGCAGCCCGGCCCGCTACGGGCTGCCCGCACCGACGCACGGCTTCCTCCAGGACCACCCGACGCTCTCCGACGGGCTGCTGTCGCGGCTGACCCACGGTGACGTCGAGGCCCGGCCCGGCGTCGCCGCCCTCGACGGCGACCGGGTCGAGTTCACCGACGGTCGCAGCGACAACGTCGACCTGATCGTCTGGTGCACCGGCTACCGGGTGGAGGTCCCGTTCCTCGACCCGGCGCTGCTCGGCGGGGGCGCCGACACCCTGCCGTTGTACCGGCACGTGTTCCACCCGGACGCCCCCGGCCTGAGCTTCGTCGGGCTGATGCAGTCCACCGGTTCGGCGTTTCCCCTGGTGGAGGCTCAGGCCAAACTGATCGCCGCGAACCTCGCCGGCCGCTACGCGCTGCCCGATGAGGACCGGCAGCGGGCCGTCTGCCGCGCCGAGCTGCGGGCCGCGACCGCCCGCTGGGGTCAACGCCGCCCGGCGATGCGCGTGGACTTCGACGCCTACCTGGCCGAGCTGACCCGGGAGCTGGCCGCCGGGACGCGCCGGGTCGGGGCGGGGCAGTGAGCCGCCGGACGCTGACCGGCCGCCGGGTGCTGGTGACCGGGGCCAGCGGCACCTTCGGGCGACACCTCGGGGCCGCGCTGACCGCCGCCGGCGCCCGGGTGGTGGGCCTCGACCTGCACGCGCGACCCGACGACGACCTGCCGGTGCTCGGCTGCGACCTGACCGACCCGGACGCCGTCGCGCCGGCGGTGGGCGCCGCCGTCGACCAGCTCGGCGGGCTCGACCTCCTGATCAACAACGCCGGCGTGGGTGGCCCCGCCCCCGCCGAGTTGCCGCCCGACGAGGTGGTCCGCCAGCAACTGGAGGTCAACCTGCTCGCCGCCTGGCGGACCACCGCCGCGGCCCTACCCCCGCTGGTAGCCGCCCGGGGGAGGGTGATCTTCGTGTCCAGTCGGATGGCGGTGCTGCCACTGCCGCTCGCCGCCGCGTACGGGGTCAGCAAGCGGGCCCTGGTCGCCTACGCCGACGCGCTTCGCCACGAGGTGGGCAGCCACGTGGGGGTGAGCGTCGTCTACCCGAGCATGGTCGCCTCACCCATCCACGACAGCACCGCCGAGGCGGGCCTGTCCCTGCGGGGCGTGTCCCGCCCCGAGCCGGTCGAGGGGGTGGTCGCGGCGATCCTGCGCGCCGCCACCGCCCGCCGGGCGCCCCGGGACGTGGCGACCACCACCCGTGGACGCCTGGAGATGGCCGTCGGCCGGCACGCGCCCGCGTTGGCCGACCGGCTGGTCCGCCGTACCCTCGCGGCCCGGCTCGCCGCCGGTGACCTGGACGCCGCGCCGCTGGCCGCCGGGATGCTCCGCCGCCACCGGGGGCAGTGACCGTCGGCTGTCAGGGTGTGGCGACCGCCGCGCGGGAGCGGTCCGTGGCGATCCGGACGGCCAACGCGGCGAGGGCCGTCCCGGTCACCCACCGCTGCACCCGCAGCCACACCGGTCGGCGGGCGAAGAAGCCGGCCAGCGCCCCGGCGCTGAGCACGATCAGCGCGTTCACGCTCAACGCGACGGCGATCTGGGTCAGGCCCAGCAGCAGACTCTGCATCGCCAGGTGCCCCCGCGCCGGGTCGATGAACTGCGGTAGCAGCGACACGTAGAGGATGGCGATCTTCGGGTTCAGCAGGTTGGTGATCAGGCCCATGGTGAACAGCTTCCGGGGCGGGTCCGGCGGCAGCGGGGTGGGCGCGAACGGCGAGTGGCCGCCCGGGCGCAGCGTCCGCCAGGCCAGCCACAGCAGGTAGCCGGCCCCGGCCAGCTTCACCACCGCATACAGCGTCGGCACCAGGACGAAGACCGCGGCCAGGCCGGCGACCGCCGCGACCAGGTAGACGCCGAACCCGGCGGCCACCCCGAGCAGCGAGATCAACCCGGCCCGGCGGCCCTGCGCCACCGAGCGGGACACCAGGTAGACCATGTTCGGGCCGGGCGTGAGCACCAGCCCCAACGCCACCAGCGTGATGCCCAGCAGTGCACCCGTACTCACCACGACGCTTCCCCCGTTCGGTAGTCCCCACACCGACCGTAATCGGGATGAAAATCCCAACCCAGGGCCACCTGGCAGGCCGTGGCCTGCGATCCGGGGTGATCCATCCGCGTTCGGCGCAACGTCAGCACCGTCGGCGGGAATGCTCACCGTGGCGGGCGCGCTGACCCCTGGCAAGTGCGTGTCGCCGGCCGGAGGCGGCGCGTTACGGTGGCCAGGGAGGTGCCGCACGGTGACCGAGGCGTGGGAAGCGTCAGTGGAGGCGAAGATCCAGGATGCCGTTCAGCGCGGCGAGTTCGACGACCTGCCCGGCATGGGCAAGCCGATCCCCGGCCGGGGGGCGCCGTACGACGAGGCGTGGTGGATCAAGAGCTTCCTGGAGCGCGAGGCGCTCCCCAGTGACCTGCTCCTGCCCACGTCACTGCAACTGCGCCGACGCATCGAGCAGGTCCCCGACGAGGTCCGAGACCTGCCCACCGAGCAGTCCGTCCGCGACTTCGTGGGGCAGTTGAACGCGCAGATCGTGTCGTGGCTGCGCTTCCCCGACGACGGCCCCCGGGTCGCGGTGCGCCCGGTGAACACCGAGGACGTGGTCCGCCGCTGGCGCGCCGAACGGGCCCGCCCCAAGGTCACCTCGACCGCCACCGAACCGGCGACCGTTCCGACACCGTCGCGCCGGCCCCGCCGCAGCTGGTGGCGGCGGTGGCGCCGACGGGGCTGACCCCCGGCCACGACCACGGCAGACTGTGCCGATGCTGATCGAATCGCGGTCACCCGACACGCCCTCGACGCCGGGAGTCGCGCTGCGTCCCTGGTGCGCCGACGACCTGGATGAGCTGGTGCGGGCGTACCGGGATCCGATCCTGCGCCGCTGGACCAGAGCTCCAGTGACCACCGCCGCCGAGGCCCAGCGGTGGCTGGACGGCGCACAGCGGGACTGGGCCGACGGCCGGCGGTACACCTTCGCCGTCCTCGAAGAGCAGACCGACGGCCCCCGACTGGTGGGCAACGTGGTGCTCAAGGGGGTCACGCCGCAGCGCCCGGCTCCGGAGGTGGGCTACTGGACGGCGTCGTGGGCACGCGGCCGCGGCGTCGCCCCTCGCGCGGTCACCGCGCTGAGCCGCTGGGCGTTCGACCGGTTCCCCGAGGTGACGCGTCTCGACCTGCTGCACCAGGTGGACAACGTCGCGTCCTGCCGGGTGGCGCAGAAGTCCGGCTTCGTGTTCCAGGAGATCCTGCCGGCCCGACCGCCCTTCCCACTCGACGGTCACCGCCACACACTCGACGCCGGCTAGCCGGCCGTCCGAACCTGCCGCGAACGGATCCGAACAGGTCCGAACGCCTGCTCCCGGCCTCGACCGCGTGAACGCCGATACGGTCTGGGCCACGCGCCCAGACGACCGCCGGCGCGGGAGGGGACGGGGCGAGGTGACCGAGCGCGCCGCGACGTACGCCGAGGTGTTCGCGGTACGCGAGTACCGCCATCTGTTCGGTGCGTACCTGCTGTCCCTGGCCGGCGACCAGCTCACGGCCGTGACCGTGGCGTATCTCGTCTTCAGCGAAACCGGCTCGGCCGCGCTGGCGGCGGCCGCCTACGCCAGTTCCTACCTGGCCTGGCTCACGGGCGGACCGCTGCTGTCCGGTCTGGCCGACCGGTTCCCCCGGCGAAGCGTGATGATCGCGTGCGATCTTGGTCGCGCGGCGCTCATCCCGCTGGCGGCGCTGCCGGCCCTCCCCGCACCGGCCCTGGTGGTGCTGCTCTTCGTGGTCAACCTGATGCGGCCACCGTTCGTGGCGGCGCGGGCGGCGTTGATGCCGGAGGTGCTCGACGGCGACCGCTACGCCGTGGCCAACGGCGTGGACAACATCTGCGCTCAGGTCGTGCAGGTGGTCGGCTTCGCCGTCGGGGGGAGTCTGGTGGCGTTGCTGTCGCTGCGCGGCGCCCTGCTGGTGGATGCCGGCACCTTCCTGGTCTCGGCTCTCCTGATCGGGATCGGCGTGCGTTCCCGCCCCGCGCCTCGACCGCCGTCGCGTCCGACCGGCCAGGGCCGGGCGGTCGGGCTGCGGGTCGTCTTCGCCGATCCCCGGCTGCGGTCCTACGTCCTGGTCCTGTGGACGGCGAGCGCCTTCACCTACGCGGCCGAGGGGCTGATGGCGCCGCTGGCCCGACAGTACGGCGGCGGGGCCGGCACTGTCGGACTGTTGCTGGCGGCGGCGCCGTTGGGGATGGCCATCGGCGGGGTCGCGCTCACCCGGTTCTGTCCACCGGCGGCCCGGCCACGGCTCATCCTGCCGCTGGCCGCGATGTCGGCCGGCGTGCTGACAGTGGCCTGGCTCATCCCTCCGCTGTGGATGATGCTCCTGCTGTTGGCGCTGGCCGGCGCCGCGAGCGCCTTCGCCATCCCCCTGAACGCGTTGTTCGGCCGGGCGGTGCCGACGCAGTACCGGGGACGCGCGTTCGGGGTGGCCATCACCGGTCTCAGTGGCCTGCAGGGGACGGCGATGGTCCTCGCGGGTCTGGCCGCCGACCGGTGGGCGGCCACCACGGTGATCGGGTTCAGCGGATTGTCGGGCGCGGTGGCGGTTCTCGCTGTCATGCCGCTGTGGCCACGGCGACCCGACTCCAGAGCTGCGACGTCCGAGTCTCCTGTCGAACAAGCCCGAACGACTCCGAACGCCGACGTCCCTACCGCCGAAGCAGGCCGTGGCCGACGCTGAGGTCAGCTGGCGGGCAAGGGACCGTCACCGAGGGGGAGGAGTAGGACATGCGCAGCGTTCGTAACCGTGGCATCAGCTGGACCTGACCCTGACGCTCCAACCGGGTGGTCGCCCCGACAGGCGACCACCCACCCCTCGACGCTGGTGCGAGTCAGTCGACTGCGGCGCGCCAGACCCAGGAGGTACGCCGGGCCCGGCCGGGCAGCTCGCCGCGGCCGGTCATCCAGAGCAGCACCTCGGGTGCCGCCCCGGCTGGGGCGTCCGGGAAGAGCCGCCGCAGCACCAGCGCGCTCAGCCGTTGCGGCGGCTGCCACGGCACAGCGAGGCCGAGGGTGATGTCGTGGGTGTGCAGCAGGGTCTCGGCCACGCCCATGGCGGCGAAACCGGCCGGATCGCACGGGCCCCAGTGCCAGGCCCGCGTGTCCGGCGGAGCGGCGTCGACGGCGGCGGCGAGCAGACCGGTGCAGGCCCGCACCACGGTGAGCACCTGCGCCGGGCTCGCGTCGGGTGAGACCCGCAGGTCGTACGGCAGATAGCCGTCATCCGGGCGGCCGGTGACCTGGCCCGCGTACGCGAGGAGGTCGTGCGCGACGTGCGCCGCGGTGGTCCAGCAGTTCCAGCTCAACGAGCCGGCCGGCACCGACCAGTCGCGTTCCCGGTGTGGCAGCAGCACCCGGGTCATCTCGTCGGCTGCCTCCCGCAGGTCGGCGCCGGTCACCGCCGACATTCGCCAACCCACCGGGCAGCGCCGGGCGTGGGAATCCGGTCATGGGTAAAGGACGTCGAGGCATGCAAGAATCCATCCTCGCATGTGGGGGAGGTGAGCGGAATGCTGCCCAACCTGGTGGTGGACACGACCGTGGTGCCTCCGGCGGACAGGTTCGCCTTCTGGTATGCCCTGGTCGCCCAGGAGACGGCACCCGCGCACATCAGCAGCGGCCACCTGGACAACTTCGTCGCGTACGCGCAGGCCATCGATCTCGGCCGCATTCGGATGACCTCGCTGCGCTATCCGTCGCTGGACTCGATCCGGCCCACGACACTGGCCCGCCGAACCGAGGGGGACGTGTATCAACTCGCGCTACCACTGACGGGTCACAGCACCCTGATCCAGGACCGCACCGAGTCCACGCTGGAAGCCGGGAACCATTTCACGCTCTTGGACACCGCGCGACCGCACGTCGCCCGGCATCGCGCGGACGGCCCCGGTCTCGCCACCACGATCACGGTGCAGATACCGCACGCGTCGCTGCCCCTGGCGCCGGACCGGCTCCGCCGCCTGTTGGCCACGCCGATGCCGTCGCATCTCGGCGTCGGCGGGCTGTTGGCCCACCACCTGCAGAGCATCGCGGCGCACCCGGAGCAGTTCGAGCCCGCCCAGGCCGAGATCCTGGGCGGGGTGGCGGTGGACCTGCTCACTGCCGCGCTCGCTCAGTACCTCGACATCGAGGACACCCTGTCACCGGAGGCGCGGCAGACCGCACTGCGGGCCCGGGTCGTCGATTTCATCGACCGCCACCTTGACAGTGACGAGCTCAGCCCTCGCAGCGTCGCCGCCGCCCACCACATCTCGCCGCGGTCGCTACACCGCCTTTTCGAGGCGGAGGCGACGACGGTTGCCGAGCTCATCCGCGCCAAGCGCCTGGAGCAGTGCCGGCGTGATCTCGGCAACCCGCTGCTGCGGCAGCCGATCCAGGCCATCGCCGCCCGTTGGGGTTTCCCGGACAAGGCCCACTTCAGCCGCCTCTTCCGTGCCCACTACGGACGTTCGCCGCAGGAATACCGCACAGGCGTCTCTCGCCAGGATCGGTGACCCGCCCCGACCGACCTCG
This sequence comes from Micromonospora sp. M61, assembly GCF_018070245.1. Lineage (NCBI taxonomy): Bacteria > Bacillati > Actinomycetota > Actinomycetes > Micromonosporales > Micromonosporaceae > Micromonospora > Micromonospora sp. M61. Next base: position 95,364 of record NZ_JAGPYA010000024.1, read on the forward strand.
CAGGGACGCTGCGACAGCGCAACGTCAGCTCCGCGCGGGTGACCACCCGTCGGCGACGAACCGGGAGGCGTCGGGACCCTCGCCCGAGAAGAGGACGCCGTGCCGGTCCGCTGCCACGACCCGGTCGACGTAGACGCCACGTCCCTGCCCGGAGCCGTCGGTGCTGCTACTGAACCGCAGGTGGGTGGCCTGATCGGGCAGCGCCACCGTGACCTGCCACCACACCCAGCCCCCGTAGCCGGTGACCGTGCCGTCGGCGCTCCACCGGCGGGCGGCGTCGCGGAGCTGCATCGTCGCCGGCACCCAGGTCAGACCACCGTCGGTGGAAACCTCGAAACGCGCGCTGTCGAAGCGGGGCTCGGTGTCGTACCAGAGCAGGAAGCTCGCCGTGCCGCCACGGCCGGGCCGACGCAGCGGCGCCGTGAGCGTGCTCGTCGCGGAGTCGCGTGGGTCGGCCCGCCAGGCGCTGGCGGACTGCGGCCGCACCGGCAACGCCTCCGCGAGGTCACGCGCGACGGCCCGTCGGGCGACGTTGTTGCTGCCCCAGCCCCGGTCCGGGTGCACCCGGTTGCTGAGCATGACGACGAACGAGTGGGAGAGCGGGTCGATGACGATCGACGTGCCGGTGAAGCCGGTGTGCCCGAAGGCCACCGGCGAGGAGAGCCCCATCATGTACCAGTGCTTGTTCAGCTCGAAACCGAGGCCGCGGTCGCTCTCCGGGTAGGCCGACTCCAGCGGCGCGTTGTAGTTGACCAGCATCGCGCGCACCGTTTCCGAGCGCAGGATCCGCCGGCCGCGGTATTCGCCGCCGTTGAGCAGTGACTGGCAGAGCGCAGCGAGGTCCGCGGCCGTGGAGAAGACCCCGGCGTGCCCGGCCACCCCGCCGAGCGACCACGCGTTCTCGTCATGGACCTCACCCCACACCATGCCGCGTCCCGCGTACGGCTGGTATTCGGTCGCGGCGATCCG